>JAFGBV010000105.1 GCA_016932955.1 Anaerolineales bacterium
CTTCACATTACCTGCTGGCTTTAATATGCAGAGCGACCTGCGTATCTTCTTGGAGCCACAAATGTTCGATGATGTGCTCGAGGTGGTTGTGAATGGCAAACAGGCCGGCATCCGATTATGGGCGCCATATGATGTGGAAATAACCGGTCACTTGATTCCGGGGGAGAATCAGATTGAGCTAAGGGTGGCTAACACCCTGGTGAACCTGCTCGAGGCGGTAGAGAGACCATCCGGCTTATGTGGGGCACCCAGGCTTGTGCCTTACCGCCAATTTGAGTTTATTGGAGCATTCAGCGATGAAGCTTAAGATTGAAGAGTTAACCCCCCAGGCATTTGCCCCCTTTGGTAAGGTTATTGAACAGCCCACACGACCAGTGGATGCCGAGGGACCCGGCTGGAAATGGTGGGGAGAGAATCTCACACTGGGCAGCAACCGCAGCTATGCCATCGGTTATCTAGACCTCCGGCCAGCCGAGCTCAGTTTTAACTGGGCTGAACGCCACATGCATTCAGATGAGCTCATCCTACCGACCGGTGGTGACTGTTTGATCTACGTAGGTCCGCCAGACTTTCCGGACGATCCGGCTCATCTGCCAGCCCTTGAAAGCTTTCGTGTCTTCCGCATTCGCCAGGGACAGGGCGCATTGGTCTCTGAGCGTGTCTGGCACGGCGCGCCCATGGCAGTCGACCGTCCAGTGAACGCGGTCATCTTGCTTGGCTATGGCAGTGGGCGGGAAGACGCCTACGTAGTCAAGTTCGAGATCAATCCGGTATGGATAGAACGATAATTTACAGGTAACTGACGTGCGGTAAGCTAGGAGAGATAAAATATGCCAATTGTCGATCGGCGCGTGTTTGGCGGACGGTTCACGGTTAGGGAGAATTCCCAACGTCTGGCAAACTACCGCTATCTAGAAGTGCAGCTAATGGAAATCATCGGCGGCTGGTGCCATTCTACACCACAGCTCGCCTTCAAAGCGGCCTTCGGATACCACGTTTACGACCATGCCCAGGCAGCCGAGTTGCTCGGCGAACGACTCGAGCAGCTTCGTTCTAGCCGAGCGAGCCACGAACCAGGCTCCGATGCCTTCGCCCACTTGTGTGAATACGTCTGGCAGCTCGGAAATCCCATCGACCGGCTGACGGCGGTTTATCGGGTGCTGGAGCCGCACCTCATAAGCACGTACGTATACCATGCCGACGCCACCGACCCGCTGGCAGATGCACCTACTATCCGCCTTTTGCGCCATCTGGCCGCAATAGACCAATCGCATGTGGCTTGGGGGCAGGCCGTGCTTGAATCACTGGCGCGCTTACCCGAAGAGCGACGTCGGGCACTCGATGTGCAATCCGAGATTGAGGCTCGCCTGCTGGAGTCAGGTGGCGTGACAGGACAGGGAATCGAGTCTCATTGGCTGACTTTCCACAGTGCGCAGGAAGCAGACCGGCCTAAACAGCGCATCCGGCGTAGTGGTCGCGTCTATCGGTTTACCAAAAATTGCCCCCCGCTGGATCATTCAGCAGTTGAGCAGCCATTCTGGTTCTCGTCCAGCCCCGAAGATTTCCACAGGTACTATACAACTGATGACGAATGGTCGATGGAGGGATTCCGGCACAAGTTCCACCAATTGCTGTATGGCGAGGTTGAGACTACCGACCGGATGGGTAAGATGTTGGCAGAATTCCCGGATTTACCCTGGGAGATGCGCATGGAACTTGCTCACCAAATGTGGGATGAAGCCAGGCACATTGAGATCGTTGCCAAAGCCTGCGAAGAGGAACTGGGCGCGACGTTGGGCTATGGGCCGTGGCCTATGATCTGGTGGTGGATGCAGAATGAAACCGACCCGCTGCGTCGAATTTCAGTCACCAATAGCTGGGCTGAAGCCAACCTGATGCACACCCTGCGTGAGTGGAAAGAACATGCCGAAGAACGCGGCTATGCTCGTATCGCAGAACTGTGTGATTACCTGCAAGCGGATGAATTGACTCACGTACGGCTGGGCACGCGCTGGATTCGCCACTTCATTCAGGTAAAACCCGAGATCAAAGATGATTTAGCTGCTTGGAGTCAGCGTGCGGTAGAGATTGTACAAGGTTTCTACAACAATGCCTACAGCAGCACGGAACAGCCAAAGCCACGCTTCTCCTTCCTGAGAAAAGATGACAACGACGTTGAGGAGGCTGGAGAACACGCCAGCCATATTATTGGCGAATAGATGAATACCACAATGACAGAGCCCATGACCGGCAGGCAGCGTATGTTGACTGCTTTTGCCTGTAAAGAACCCGATCACGTGCCGGTCTCACCGGATATCTCGGCGATGGTACCTGTGAGGCTGTCAGGTAAGACCTTCGATGCAATGTTTTTAGATGGATTACCCCATCACGGATATGCTACAGTTAGCGTGGCTCAGGCGTATGTAAATGCAGTGAAATATTACGGCTTTGACGGCTGGTACATCTATGGTTCATTGCCAGAAATCGCTCCAGAGGGCCGGCCTCACTGGAAGTCATATTGCGAACAACTTCCTGAAGGGGGACAGGTGCGCTACGAGGTCGCCCAAACCCCTTACGGGGAGCTGACCCGCCATACGCTCTACCCAACGACTGACCCACCCTGGGAACAGGATAAGCCAGTCAAGGACCTGCAGCGAGACTGGCCTCGGCTACGATCATTGATGGGCGAAGATGAAAAGTGGCAATGGCAGGAGAAGTTTAACGACCACCATCGTATTGGCGAACTGGGCGTTTACTCAGTCGCAGTGGGCATTCCACAAGATTGGTGGTTTTTCCAACGGCAGGGCGGATTCCCCGTTCTTTACCATGATTACATCGACTCTGCTGCTTATATCCAGGAGATTTTCGAGTTCTACCAGCGCTATGCCCTGGCGAGGATCAAGGCCGCATGTATTGCCGGAGCCGATGAAATTATGCTGGGAGGCTCGGCGTCCAGCCTCAGCGTCAGTAGTCCTAAATACTTCCGGAAATACGACCTGCCCTTCATCCAAAAAGCTGCTGAGTTGTGCAAACAATATGGCGTCTTCTCACATCTGCATGTTTGCGGTAAGTCCCGTAAAGCGGTAGAAATGGCCGCTGAGGAAACCGAGGTTGATGTAATCGAGCCGCTCGAAGAGCCGCCCGGCGGCGATGTCGATATCGCCTCATTCAAAAAGAAATACGGCAATCGAATCTGCTTGAAGGGTAACATCAATACATTTGAGTTCATGCTGAACGCAACCCCCGCACAGGTAGAAGAAAAGGCGAAACGCCTGATTGATGATTGTGCTGAAGGTGGAGGTTTTGTCCTTTCCACTGGCGATCAATGCGGGCGGGATACTCCAGATGCAAACCTATTCAAACTGGTAGAGGTTGCTCGGACCTACGGCAGGTATTCGTAAAGGGAGAAAGCTGATGGAAAGAGGTGTCTATTTCGATGCATGGTTTCCCCGCCAACACTGTTATCATCCCAGCCTGCCTGGTAGACGGATGCGTATGATTGACGATCTGGTCGACTACCATGCAACTGCCCTGGTATGGTCAGCCCTGGGAGGCGGCTCGATCTCCCTTCCCTATCTCGAACAGGAAGCCTACGCCTCGGTAGATGCTCGCTTCCGCTTTTATGGGTTTGTTAACGATAGCGAATTCATCCAGGAATGCCAGAAGAAGGGCATCAAAGTGTTCGGCATCGTTTTCGAAGTGCAGGGCTGGGAAATGCCTGCTGAACTGGACGAGAACGAAAGTCAAGTATTGGCATTCAACGAGCTGCGCGGCGCAGGGAAGCGTGCTTGGATGGGGTTGAGAGAATTCTCGCAGAATCGCTACCCAAAGCTTTGGGCTCCACTCGAAAAGTATTTCCCAGATGGGTTGCGAAACAGCGATGGCGAACGCGTCACAGACCTGATCGAGGAGTGCTGCTCACGGGATATTTTTGGCAAACCTTGCCATGCACACTGGGTTGAGTGCCCCGATCGAGAACACCAATGCTATATGATGGATCGCAACAACCCGGTCTGGCGCGAATACCTGAAAGCCATCCTGCGCATCCAGATCGATGCCGGGGTCGATGGTATACAATTGGACGAAGCCGAGTTGCCTATCACTACTTTTCAGTATGGTGGCTGCTTCTGCAAAGAATGCATGCGCGGTTTCCGTAATTACCTGCTTGCTCTACCCGCGAAATTGCTCCCCGTTGAATTGCATGGCATCAACCTCCCCACCTTCCATTACGGTGAGTGGCTGCTAACACAGGGGTATGACTTTAAACTAGATCGCGAGGAAACGCCGCTTTTCTGGGAGTATCATCGCTTCCAGATGTATCAGATCAAGCGCTATTTTGCTGAACTGGCATCGTATGCACGCCAGTACGCAGCCGAAAAAGGGCGCAAGATATTGGTATCGGGCAATTTCTTCAACCTGGTAGCCCACTGGTACTACCCAATGGAACCGAATGTCGATCTGATCATCACTGAAATGCGCAACACACGCTATCGGCAGCCAGCCTGGTATCGCTATGTGGCTGGTTTCGCAGGCGAGAAACCGGTGATCGTAGCAGAAAACCCTTATGGTGGAGTTGTGCCAGAGTTGATCGAGAAGCTCAAGCTAGGGAAAGGGTATGACCTTTTCCGCATGTCTCTATACGAGGCAGCTGCTTTGGGTGCCAATATGAGCGTCCCCTATGGCTCGTGGATGGGCAGCGTGATCCAGGATTCGTTCTACGCCCCACATGAACTGTGTGTGGAGGTGCAAAGCTTCCTGGCCAAGAATGAGCTCCTGTTCAGTCGAAAAACCTGCGCTGAGACAGGCGTTGTTTATAGCGTAGAAACGAATTTCCTGCGCACCTCTGGTAAAGGCTTATTTGCAGATAACCGTTACAACACCTCCACCAGCGAGGTCGGTCCATTTTGGCAGGTTTGTGAGTCTCTATGTGATGCTGTTCAGCCTTACGATGTGGTTTTCTTCCCCGATGGTGATCTGCGACAAGATGCGCTTACCCTTGAACAACTCAACCAATACCACACCCTGATCCTGCCCGACTGCCGTTTTCTCACCAGTCACCAGGCAGTCTTGCTACTGGATTACTTGGATATTGGTGGCCGCCTGGTGGTGTTTGGCGAGCTGGGTGCGAACCTGCCCGAGGAACAGATGCTGGTGATCCTGACACATAATAACACCACACGGGTCAAAGATATCGGGGGAGCTGATCACTTCTGGCCTCCTGATGGGCCGCAGGTAGAAATAGCCCCGCAGAAGGATATCGCCTTAAATATCCAGCAGTTGGAGGAGGGTGTGGCGGTGCACCTGCTGCGCTATGATTATGACTACGACCAGGATAAGGTACCACCTCTGGAAGAGTTAAAACTGTCAATTCGCCTGCCCGGTTCTTATGTAAGCTTGCAGGTGTTTAGTCCTGGCGAGTTGCCGGCGGTTAACCTCACTGTCGATGGTAATTTGCATCACCTCATCTTGCATAACGTCCCTCTTTACAGTATTTTGCTCTTGAAGTAAAGCAAGGTCAATTATCGGTATTCATATTTACTGACCAAGAAGGAGGCATCTATGATTGGCAAAGAACAGTTCCTACAAGCCCAACGGCAAGCGCGCAATTACCTCACCCGAGCAGGCATAGCCATAACAGCAGAAGAATCCGCAAATATAGAAGTGGCTGATTTCGGGTTGAACGAGCTTGAGCAAACCGGATTGGAATTGGTAGTATATCTGAATACTGAGCGGGTGTGTGCCAAAGAGCTGGTCTTGTTCCCCCGCCAGACCTGTCCAGAGCATCGCCACCCCCCCGTGGCTGGCGAGCCTGGCAAAGAAGAGACCTTCCGTTGCCGTTGGGGGCAGGTATACATCTACGTACCTGGTGATACAACACCACATCCGCATGCAGTTCCGCCGCGCGGACGCGAGAAGACCTATACAGTTTGGCACGAGATCGTCCTTGATCCAGGCGAACAATATACACTCATGCCCAACACCCTGCACTGGTTCCAGGCTGGTGATGAAGGCGCCATAGTCTCCGAGTTCTCCACGCATAGCCGCGATGAAAGCGACATTTTTACCGATCCCGAGATCCAGCGAGCTCCACAGGTTGCCGAATAGACAACAAAGCGATGGTAAAAATCCTGCTCGATACCGATATTGGGACTGATGTGGACGACGCTGTCTGCCTGGCTTATTTACTGGCACAGCCTGCTTGCGAGTTGCTCGGCATTACCACCGTCACAGGCGAGGCTGTCAAGCGTGCATCTCTTGCCAGTGCATTGTGCATTGCTGCAGGAAGAGATATCCCTATATATCCTGGGGCTGAGCGCCCGTTGTTTGGTGAGCAGCGCCAGAAAATTGCACAACAGGCTGCCGCCTTGCCACGCTGGGCTCACCAGGGGGATTTTCCACAGGGTCAGGCAATTAGTTTTATGGCTGACACGATCCGTGCTCACCCCGGCGAGATCATCCTGCTCACCATCGGGCCACTCACCAATGCCGGGTTGCTGTTTTCCGCTTATCCTGACATCCCTGCTCTGTTAAAGGGGATGTTCCTGATGGGCGGCGACTTTGGAGAAGGTACTCAGCGCGTTGAGTGGAATATTGCCGGCGATCCACACGCCTCCGAGATCGTATTCCAGGCTTCACTGCCAGACATACACGTGGTCGGTCTGAATGTCACCCAAAGAGTTATGTTGACAGCCGAGCAGGTAAGACAGAGCTTTACCGCTCCCTTGCTAAGGCCTGTCGTGGATTTTGCCGAAATCTGGTTTGCCCAGTTCTTCCCCTCGATCACGTTTCACGACCCTTTGACCGCTGCTGCAATATTTGACGACACGCTTTGCAGCTTCATCCCATGCACGGTCACGATTGACACGGTCGAAATACCCGGCAGGACGATCTGGCAGCCGGGCGGGGACGAACAAACCCATCAGGTTGCCATCGATGTGGATGCGGAACGCTATTTCGACCACTTCTTCAGTGTCTTTTGATACTGCGATCTTTTTCAGGTCACTGCTTTGCTAGAGGAGATATCATGAACAAGAAACTACTTCACATCTTGATCGCTGTTCTCGTTTTTTCGCTGGTCTTTTTACCTCTTTCTAGCGCAGCCGCAAATCCTGCTGGATCACCTCCAAATCAAACTGAGCCGCCCGCAACCGCCGACTTGTCCGACCGGCAGGCGCTCGAGACTTTTGTCGATGATTTGGTGAGAACCCAGATTAAAGTCAACAAAACCCCTGGCTTGGCAGTCGTGATTGTCCAGGGAGACGAGATCATCTTATCAAAAGGCTATGGGTATATCGACGAAGAAGAGCAAATCGCCGTTGATCCAGCCAAGACCCTTTTTCGCATTGGTTCACTTTCAACAATACCGACCGCTTTTGCAATTATGCAGCTTGTCGAACAGGGGAAGCTCGATTTAGATACGGATGTAAATCAATATCTGTCAGACTTTACAATCAAGGATGCTTTTGACCAGCCAGTAACGGTTCGCCACCTGCTTAACCGGACCGGTGGATTCGACGCTCTGACCTGGATTGGCGAGCCTGGACTGGAAGCACAAGATAAGCTGCCGCTCTCCGAATACGTCCGCAAAACCCAACCGGCTCGTATCTTTCCACCCGGCACTCAGGTGAATCCAATCGCAAGCAGTTACGACTACCTGCTTGCCGGTTACCTGGTAGAAGCTGTCTCGGGCGTGCCGTTCGAGCAGTACATGGAAGAGAACGTTTTTCCGCTCCTTTCAGCCGATTCAAGCACCTATCGCCAACCCGTCCCCGATTCCCTGGCTCCTTTCTTCTCTCAGGGTTATGAAGTCCACGGGCCATACGCCGACCCGATTCCTTACCATTATTACAATGCTGTATCTGCCAATGGTATGAGTGCTAGCCCAGAGAATATGGCCCGCTTTGTCATTCCGCTATTAAATAACGGGCAGTTCGGCGGACAGTACATCCTGCAGGAAAGCTCGGTTGATGTATTGCTTCAGCAAAAATTTTCGTATCATCCGCGGCTTTCTGGGCAGGCGTCTACCTTTTCAGAATTCAACTATCATGGGCATCGCGGTCTGTTCATGATCGATCTAATGGTAGATTACAGCAGTGCAATTTACCTCTTGCCTGAAGAACAAATCGGTATCCTGCTGTTTGCGAACAGCCTCATGGGTAATTTACTGATCCAGCTTCCAACTCAATTCTGCGATCGCTACCAGCAGCTTCCTGCTCTGAGTGAAGAAATAGCGCTGCCGTCAACCTCACTTACTGCCGAAGAGCTTGACCGTTATACCGGCTTTTACCATAAGACTGGGCTGCCAGAAAGAACTTTCTGGAAGACTTTCTTGATCCAGGGTACCTGGGAGACCGCAAAGGTAACGCTTGGTGAGAACGGTACCTTGAACATTCGCGGCGGAGCAGGCTTATATAGTTGGGACACAGATTGGGAACCTGTTGATGATGTGCTCTTTCAATTCGCCTCAGAAAAGAAAGAAGACTGGACTTTCGTCCGTTTTGACCGTGATGGATACATCACCTTTGGAGGAAGTGATGAAGGAGAGATTACCCATATCTATAGCGGGACAACCTCCTATGAACGAATGGCCTGGTACGAAGATGCTGCACTGCACATTCTGCTCTTTGCGCTATGTCTGGGTGCTTTTGGCACTTATATCTGGCAAGAAGTCATTTTATGGTTCATCCATTGGTGGACGATCCCTGCTTACGAGGAAAAAGGAAAGTTGGAGATATCTAGATCCCGTTACATTGCCCGGCTGCTTGGCAGCTTGGCGTGCCTCCTTGGCAGTGGGATTATTCTCACCCTGCTAGCTCTGCTCCTGACGGATATTACATGGTTGCAAAAATACACGCCCGAAAGGCAGATATCCTTTTTGAATACCGTCATGGCTTTTCCAATGATCTTTTTAGTCTTGGTGCCTTTGGTGTTAGCGGCTACTCTGTTTGTATGGAAGGGACGCTATTGGTCGCTAAAATCTCGACTGTACTACACTGCTGTAACCATCGCCTCTATTGTTGCCCTCTGGCAGTTCAATGTATGGAACGTTCTCGGATACCACTTCTAATTCGCTGACATTTTCGGTGAAGTGTTGTAAATCGCTCCCGGCGGGGCACACATCCTGACAACTGCACTGCCTGGGTGTCCATAGCAGTAGCAAATGGATCGCGCCAAACTGTGTCAGCGGTTCAAATTGTAAAGAATTCCGCCTCTAGCATCGCACACAGCGTATGATAAATGGGTAAGTGCCGTTCTTGAATCGCGGGTGTATTCTCCCCTGGCACTCGGATGATGATATCCGAGTAAGCCATCAATTCACCGCCTGTGGGGCCGGTTAAAGCGATTGTCCTCACCCCCACCGCCCTGGCAGTCTGAAAAGCGGCGATCACGTTACGGGCATTTCCTGAAGTGCTCAAACCCCATAGAACATCCCCTGCTCGACCGTACCCGATTACCTGCTGCGCAAACACCATCTCCGCCGAAGTATCGTTAGCGATTGCAGAAATCAAGGCGCTTTGGCTTACCAGCGATATCGCCGGCAAGCCGCCTTGCAAAAGCATGGCAAGCTTTTGCCCATCCTGCTCATGAACGGAGCGCAATTTTTGCTGTACTTCCTTCGGCAACGCGCGTTTACACAGATACCCTTTCATCATTTCCCCAACAATATGCTCAGAATCCGCCGCCGAACCACCGTTCCCACACACTAACAATTTTCCACCCTGGGAGAAACTTATCCGCATCGCCTCAAAAGCTTGTTGTATGCTCGGCAAGCATGCTGTTAATTCGGGGTAAGTCCCCTTTAAATGTTCAATCCAATTCATAGATTACATCCTCATTTCTCCATTTTGAAGCGTGGCATTTATCCTCTGCCATTGATCACCAACCCTGGCGTATTCCACCCGCCAATTTCCACCCCTCGATGCGATCGATCCACGCTCTGCCATTCCACTCGTACCCGGCGAGACTCACCCGGAAACAGGCAAAAATAATTCTGGTCGAAATAAACGTATCCTGTGCTTCCAATCTCCCGATCATCCTGTAGCCAGACATACACTGCCGCCTGAGCCCCCTCATTCCGAACCTCCATCTCCCAGATATCACCCTTGTAAATGGGTACCACAGAGAGATTGGTCTCAGGCAAACCCAGCAATATGGACAAATTTTCCGTGCGTGTAAAAATATAGCGATTCTCTGACAACAATTCATCATCCAGGGCATTCAATAGGATATCCAGGAAGAACACAGATTCCACTGTGTTAAAATCATAATCGAACACGCATAAGCGCCGCGCTTGATTTGCACCAATCGAGACTCGTGTTTTTAATTGGTGATAGCTTCTTCCGCTAGCTCCGACCAGCCTGACGGTTAATTCCGCCTCAGTCACATCCTGAGTCAATGAATTACAGATCCAAATTTCACTTAAAAAGTGAGGGCTTCCTGCGCAGGTTATGCCGTCAAAGCGTGCCGAAACATGGATAGGCTCATAGGCTTTTGCCACTGCATAATATACCGGTTTGGGTTGGCCATAATAATCCACCGCCGAAGTACAGGCTGCCATCGGGTAAGGCTCATTGAATTGCCAGGGCAAGGTACCGCTATTGTGGAATTTCCTGCGCCGGTCAGCTTCCAAGGCATATCGTAATCCATCGAATTGGATGAACTGCGTTGCTCGAATGTATGCGTTCACATCGTCCAACTGTCCAAATATTCGATCCCACATAGGACGTTGTACCCACCATGCACCC
>JAFGBV010000106.1 GCA_016932955.1 Anaerolineales bacterium
AAAGAATTCATCCGCCGGGTACAGTTCAGCGTCAACAACATCACCACGCTGATCAATGACTTGCTTGACCTGGGGCGCATCGAGGCGGGCTTTGATACACGTAAAGAGATTGTGCCCTTGCCTGTCATTATCAATTACGCCGTCGAGGGCTTGAAGAACCGTTATATTGAGAAAAGCCAGTTCCTAACCCTGGATATCCCCCGAGACCTGCCCAGTGTGCTGGGCAATCCGGTGCGCCTGCGGCAGATGATCGGGAACCTGCTCAGCAATTCTATAAAATTTACACCCAATGATGGAAAGATAGCCATCCGGGCACGCTCAGAAGCCGGTCAGTTGATCATACAAATCATCGACAATGGTCCTGGCATTCTCCCGGCTGACCAGCCCTACATATTTGACAAATTCTATCGCGGCAGCAACATTCCCATGGACTCTCCCGGCACTGGCCTGGGATTGGCAATCGTCAAGTCCATCGTTGAGGATCACCAGGGCCGCATCTGGCTTACTTCAACCCCCGGTCAAGGTTCTGTCTTTACAGTCGTACTCCCCATCGCCGAACAAACCAAATAAGTTATCTTCTGAACCTCTGTTAAAGACGGCCTCCGCTGGGGCGGTGAGGTGGATCCCAGCGGAGGCTTTCGCCAAAGGAGGAAACAGCGATGAGCGTAAGCGTTATTTAGGTTGGCGCTTACATCTCGTTGTCTTTATGATACCTCATTCATCATTTCAATAAGATTGCCAGTTGTCACAACTTATCCGTGACATTTCTCACAATCATCATCTATTCTTGTGAGGGACTGGGAAATTGTAACGAATTGTGAGCGGCTTACCGCGGCAATGAAGGCTATATCTGCCGGGTGGGGACGGTGAACCAGAACGTGCTGCCCTGGTCCAACGCACTCTGCATACCCATCTCACCGCCCATCAGATACACCAGCCGGTTTGCCAGGTTCAAGCCCAGTCCCCAGCCTTGTTGTTCGCGTACCTGGGGGTTTTCCGAGCGGAAGAATTGGCTGAACAGGCTTTTTTGATCTTCCTCGCTGATGCCGATGCCATTGTCGTGCACATCAAACCGCACGAACTCACCCTGGTGACTGACTTGCAGGGAGAGTTTGCCGTTTTCGGGGGTATATTTATGGGCATTATTGAGTAAATTCGTCAATACCTGCACCAGGCGGACCGGGTCGGCAAACACTTCGGGTAATTCCCCTGGCATCTCGACGGTTAGTTCTTGACCCTTGTCCTTGATCCTCGGCTCGAGGTTCGTCACAGTGTCTTGAACAGACTCGGTCACAGAGATCATGCTGCTGTTGAGCTTGATGCGGCCTGTCTCGATATGTGAGATGTCCGAAAGATCCGAGACCAGAGCAGACATCCGCTCTACATTGTTGCGCACCACATTCAGGAAATTGGTCTGCATCTCGTTGACCGGACCTACCGCACCCTGGCGCAGCAAGTCAGTGTACCCCTTGATCGAGGTCATCGGAATGCGCAGTTCATGGGTCACCACGGATACAAATTTGGTCTTGGCACTGTTGGCATCCTGCACCGCTTGATATAGGCGGGCATTTTCCAGCGCTGCGCCCGCACGCCCGGCAAGGTGGTTGAGAAAGCTCTTGGTAACCTCACCAAACGGCTCTGCGCGTCTGACGGCTAAAATGAAAACCGGCTTGCCTGAGCAGTGAACCGGGACAGCCAGGTAAGATTCGTCCCGTTCATCAGAGGTAAAGGCGGTAACAGCACACTTTGCCAGGGCTTCCTCAACCACCCCGCGCAGCCTTGCTCCCATTTTTGTGTCGGGACCGGAAACGATAGTCAGCTCATTCTCATCAACTCGGATCAGCCAAACATGCGAAGCGCCCGTACCATCCAAAGCCCACCGGCAGGTGATGGTCACTGCCCGGTCGAAGTCCAGGCGCTCATTCAATTCCTGGTCAATCTGTGAGATGATCTCCAGCTCTGCCACCCTGGCAGAAAGTGCCTGGTCAGTTTGGGTGTACAGGCGGGCATTCTCGATGGCGATGGCAGCCTGGGTTGCAAACGCATTCAGCAGGTCGAGGTCTCCCACTGTAAAAATGCCGCTTTGGGCACGGTTATCGACATAGACGACTCCGATGACCTGTCCTCGCGCCCGCAGTGGCGTACACATTACAGAGCGTAAGGCGAAGAAAACAATCGAGTCGGTACCTGCAAAGCGCGGGTCTTGCTGTGCATCAGTCGACAACACACCTTCCCCCTTCTCCACCACGCTTTGGATGATCGTGCGGCTCACTTCCATATCCTTGCGTTCCAGCGTGGCATGGTCAAAATCGCGCGCCGCACGCAATGATAATTCTTTCTGCTCACCCTCCAGAAGCATGAGAAAACCGCGTTCAGCCCCGGTCAGGTCGATCACCGCGTCCATGACCTGGTTCAATACCTGGTCCAAATCCAGCGAAGTTCCCAATACCTGAGAAACATTATAGAGCGCTGCTAAGCGGCTTTGTCCTGACATCGAGGATAGCTGTTGAACCAACCGGTCGGCGCGGTTATAGGCATCTGAAATCGTTGCCCGGGTCTCGACCGGCAGAGAGTATGACTTAAGCTTTTGGATCGCCTCGCGCAGCGATTTTAATTGAGTTAATGTTGCGTCCTCAAGAATATCAGACATGTTTGTTACCTCTTATTGCCATAATCACAAAGATGGATAATCGGACAGGCTGGACAATTAGCTTTGCGCGCCTGGCAAACCTCCCTGCCCAGGCGGATCAGATTCAGATGTGCCGGACCATAGGCATCCTTTGGAAAAAGCCCTTCCAGGTGCGAGTGGGCATCTTCCACGCTCATTTTCTCAGGGCGCAAACCGATCCTTCCACTAACCCGGTAAATGTGCGTGTCCACCGGAAAAGCGGGCATGCCCAGTGAGAAAAGCAGGACAATCGCGGCTGTTTTCGGCCCCACGCCTTTGAATTGCATCAACCACTGGCGCGCCTCTGGCACAGGCAGGTCAGCCAGGAAACTCAAATCCAAAGAGCCGCGCTGAGCAGTAATCAAACGCAGCGTTTCCTGGATGCGCGGTCCTTTCTGATTTGCCAATCCCGCCGGGCGGATAGCCTCGATCACTGCATCGGTTGGGGCATCTCTCACCATCTCCCAGGTAGGCAGGGCGCGGCGCAAGCCGGCAAAAGCCCGGTCGCGGTTGTTGTCATTGGTGTTCTGAGACAAAATCGTAGAGACAAGCTCATCCACGGCGGGCAATGGTTCACGCCATTCGGGGCTGCCATAGGCCGCCAGTAAAGTCTGGTGAATGGCTTGGGCGCGTGCAGATAATTCCATGAGCAATGAGGACTTACGCCCGCTCCAATTCAAAACAAGGGCTGGCCTGGCCCACCTGGAGTTTACGCCAGTTTTCAACGGTGAATGTAGGCCCGAAGTCTGCTAAGCTGGCAAGCTCATCAGGTGAGATGGCGCCGAGCTGGCGCAGAATCTCCAATGTGACCGCCGGGCGGACACGGCCGCGTGGATCTTCGACAGGCCGGTTGTGCCCCTTCAGATCGCCATCCGACACCTTGAAAGACACGCCCAGGGCAGGAGATCCCGGACCTAACGCGCCGGGCATCAGCCCAAATGCCTGGTAGCCTTCTGCTCCACCTTTACAAATCACCCGACCCGGCAGGGCTGCCATCAGGTGGGTGTCGAAATTGTCCGGACCGCCCACCATATCTGGATGCGCCAGCATGGCAGAGGCAATTACCCGGCAGGCTGTGGCGCGGGGCTCTGGCAGTCCACTTGGATCACAGAGCCGTGCAAATGCCAGCGCGGAATTGTACAGAGGCACGGCAAAATTAGGCACAGAGCAGCCGTCGATGCCGATACCAACCTTCTCCACCGGAAATTCGCACATCTCGGCGAAAGCGCGCAAGATATCCCGCTGCACCGGATGGTCATTTTCGATGTAGGGAAGCTCCGGCGGCAGTACGTAACCTTTCATGTGGGCGTAAGCCAGCATTCCAGTGTGCTTGCCCGAACAGTTATGCCGGTTGGAGGTCGGCGCTTCACCACGCGCCGCCATTTGGTCTGCTGTGCCTTTATGGTAGGGCGGGTGTACCCCGCACAACAGGTCGCCTTCGCTGACGCCTGTCTTCGACTGGATCGAACGAACGACCTCAACATGTTCATCCGTACCCGAGTGAGAAGCACAGATGATCGCCACTTCACGCTGAGTCAGGTGAAAATACTGTGCGCCGCCATTTTCAATCAGCGGGATTGCCTGAAAAGGCTTGGCAGAAGAACGCAAGAAAGTGGTTGTTTTGGGGTCAGCATACCAGGCTACCAGCTTGCCCGTGGCATCTACCACCGCCATTGCGCCAAAATGGACCGATTCTACGGTCTCACCGCGCGTCAACTGAAAGATAGGTTGATATGAAGATATAGACATAGTTGAGGTTATTCCGTAATTGCCTCGGCTGGCCGGTAATGGCGTGTGTAATACTGGTACAAACCATGGCGGTAGCGTTGGATGTATTGTTCTCTAAGCTCAGGGGAAAAAGTCAGGTCACCCAGCAGTCCCGGAATCAGGCCCTCGATTTCCTCTGGTGCGGCATTCTTTTTGGCCAGTTTCTCCAGCCCTTTGAGAATATTCTTCAGGTGATGCTGCTGTGCGTTGACATCGCCAATCGTAACCACACCACCCCGCCCGCCGACAATTGTGTAGTCCTGATAAGAATCCAACAGCAGGTCTAATGTCTCCACCCAGGCAGGGATATCCGCGTTGGTCAAAAATGGCGGCTGTCCAGCCAGGACTACATCGCCAATGAAAGCAATTCGCATCCCGGGGATGATCACCCAGGTACTGCCAGGCGCAGGCCCGGCGTGGTGCTCGATGACCACATCATGCTCACCCCAATGGAGCGCCAGGCTGCTCGTGAAGGTGATGTCGGGGATTGCCCAGCGCGTGCCCATTACATCATCATAAGTTTCCCATTCCGAGCCGCTTTCGGCATTCTGACCCTTGAAAACCGAGGGGCGGTTGCGGAATATCTGGGCTGTTTTTTGGTGGGCCACGATGGTGCATTCCATCGACCTGGCACCCAGCGTCCTGTCGGGGTGAGCATCCAGGTTGATCAAAATGCGGTTTGGTTTGGCGCCGAGGTTATAAAGGAGTGCCAACCAGGAGCGAGCATCCTCAGCGCGTAGAGGAGCATCGATCAGGATGGTTCCCAGGGGCAGGATGACTGCTCCAATCGTCACGCCAGGATAGGCATTTTCGTAATAAATACCCTGTTCAATCTTATGCATGCTTGTTCCATTTTCAAAGGGAGATATTCATGGTCTGGAAAAAAGAGATTCACTCGGCAATTGGCAAAATAAAGATGAAACGTGATCCCTTTCCCAGCTCGCTTTCGACCCATATCTTACCACCATGTGCCTGTACCGCCAACCGGCAATATGCCAGCCCCAACCCCATCCCTTTCGGAGAGTCGCTCAATTTCAGGCGGCTGAACTTGTCAAAGATTTTCTCTTGCTCAGAGGCCGGGATGCCAGGTCCGTTATCATCAACCCAGATGCGCACCATTTTCCCTTCGCTGAGAGCGCCTAAGAAGATTGTGCCTCCTTGCTGAGTGAACTTTGCCGCGTTTTCAAGTAAATTAATAATTACCCGCCGGATCATATCCGGGTCTGCCAGAACTAACGGCAATCCGGCAGGTATATCCATCTGGATCGTTTGACCTTTGTTGTGGATGATTGGTGCGAGTGTATCGACTGCCTCCTGCATGAGCAGGGTCGCGTCACACGGCTGGCGTACACCCACTTCCTGACCCGCCTCCAGGCGGTCCATATCCAACAGTGAGTCGGTCAAGCGCTGAATACGCGTGGTCGAGCGCATGGCAATTTCTAACAATGGTTTAAACTCGAGATCTTCCTCATGAGTCAACATTGTATACAACACATCCAGGCTGGATACCACATTGGCAAGCGGAGAACGCAGATCGTGGTAGATCATCGAGGTCAAATCATTGCGCATGCTGTCCAGCTTTTTGCGCTCGGTGATGTCACGCAGGATCCATTGAATACGCTGGGCAGTATCCAACTGCACCTGGCGGACACAAACCTGGATAGGCATCGCATGACCGCTCAGCGTATTTAAAGTGGACTCGTATTCAATTGTTTCGCCGCGGCGTAAATTCTCAAAGCCTTTGCCAACCTGGTCGATGGGCTGAGTGAACAGGATGGCAATATCCATGCCATGTAAGCTATCCTTCGAATATCCGGTGGCAGTTACTGCCGGATGGTTGACTTCCAGGACCAGGCCATCCCAGTTGGTGATCAAGATTGGGTCGATGCTGTTCTCGAATAGCTCGCGATAGCTCTGGTGAGCGGCCTGCAACTGGGTGAACAACTGGGCGTGGCGGATTGCTGTGCCTGCCAGGCTGCCAATGCCCGACATCAACAGCAAGGCATCCTGCTCAAAGAAACCTTCTGACGGGTTCAGCGCCTCGATCACGCCGATCACCTGACCGCGATAAGTTATTGGTGCACAAGCAATCGCGTAAGGCACAAACCCGCCGAGTTTATCAATCTGGGGATCAAAGCGCTCATCCTTAGCAACATCCTGGACGATCACTCCTTCGCCTTCCTGTGCAACCCAGCCAGCAATCCCCTGTGTCATCTGAAAACGGTAATTCACAGCGCTATATCCCCCACCGCCTGTGACAGCGCGAAAGACCAGTTTGCCATCGCGTGGATCGATCAGCGCGAGCGAGACCGCCTGGGTGTTTAGGGCCTGGCTGGTCTGCGCAACGATGCCTTGCATGACATCATCCAGATTCAGGCTGACACTGATCTTGCTGGCGCTTTCTGCCAGAGCGGTCATTAACCGTGCCTGATGCTGGCTTTCAGCATAGAAACGTGCATTTAAAACCGCAATCGCGGCCTGGTCAGCAATGGCCTGGACCAGCGCCAGGTGCTCAGTATTAAAAAAGTCACGCTCAGGTTTGGCAAGCGTGATCACCCCAACCAAAACATCCCTGGTCAGCAATGGCGCACTGACCACAGATTTTGGTCCAAGCTGATCAGTGCCATACTGGCGCGCCAACCACCGCTCATCTGTTGAGGTGTCTGTGACCAAGGCAGCTTGCCGGTTGCGCACCACCCAGCCCGCCAGCCCTTGCTCCAGCGTAGAGCGGAGCCGCTGCGTGGTGTGATTATGAATGACATCGCCAACGATAATGGCTGACTCAACCGGGCGCTCTTGCTCATCCAGCACGATGATGCTGCCGCTGGTCGCCCCAATGTTACGCATCGAAAGAAGCAGCACTCGCCTGAGCACTACGCTGAGGTCCAGCGCAGAACTTAATTCCCTGCTGATGTGATACAACAACTCGAGAGATGCACGTGTCGCGGCGTCTTCCTTCGGCTGCGCATTCATACCACGATTCTAGCACACTCCGTTGAGTTCTGCGTTAATTGCTCAATCGTAAATGCGGAAATTCTAACAGCATCGTTTCCAGTGCAAGCTGCAGGTTGATATTGCTGTGCTCGATTTTTTCCAGGGCTTGATTCATCAAAGATAGCGTACGGCAGGCCTGCTCAAAACCGACCTGTGCTGCTAGCCCGCTTACCTGCGCTGCCCAGTCCACATTGACCAGCGGCACAGATGACCCGGCGGAGCGCAGCACCACGTCGCGCCACAGGCTGATCCAGACCTGGAGTTCCGCAGGGATGGATTCCTTATCCTCTTTTACTGCGCGCATTGCAAAAGCAAATTTGTCCGTCCGGCTGGCGTTCAGCAGACCGCAGAAATCTTCCAGCCACTGGCTGCGCTGCTCAAGCAGCTCCGGTTGTTCATTAAGCTGCACAGCACGCGCAGGCAATCCCCCGGTAACGTGAGCCAGCAGGCTTGCCTGCTCAGCGGGTATCCCCCACTGGCTTTGCAGCCCCTCAGCCACCGCTTCCGCGGCGAGAGGGCGCAGGCGCAATACTTCACAGCGCGAGGTGATGGTTGGCAGCAGATTATCCGGGTCGTCCGCCGTCAGCATGATGATGACCTGTGGAGGGGGTTCCTCCAGTGTCTTCAACATCGCATTCGGCACGCTTGTGTGTGCATCCTGGAAGTTCAGGAACAGCGCAATCTTGTAACGCGCTTCGTATGGGGCAAGCGCCAGGTTATGCTGGACCTCGCGCACCTGTTCAACCTTGATCACCCTGCTTCCCTCGTCTGGCTGGATGACCATCAGGTCAGGATGCTGCATCCGCTCCAACCTTGTGCAGGTCGAGCAGGTCAGGCAGGGCTGGCCCGGCTGGGGGGGATTCGGGCAATTCAGCGCCTGAGCCAGACGCAGTGCCAACATCCGCCGGCCGACGCCCTCCGGCCCGCTGAACAGATAAGCATGCCGCACCCGTCCACCGGCGATTTGTTGTTTGAGCAGGTCAACTGCCCACTCGTGACCCAGAATATTCCAATCCATAGCGTCATTTTAGTCGAATGACCGCATCTTGGCAACCGGATTAATCACATTGGACGTTGACATCGCCTGTCTGTGACGGTAGAATGTCACCCGTGAATCTCCTTTCTGGTCTCAACATCCAACAACAACAAGCGGTGATGGCGGGTCTGGGTCCGGTGCTGGTACTGGCAGGTCCGGGTTCCGGCAAGACCCGCGTGCTCACCCAGCGCGTTGCCTATCTGATCGGTTCAATGGGCGTGCGTCCCTATCATATCCTGGCAGTCACTTTCACCAACAAAGCTGCCCGCGAGATGGAAGCCCGCGTCACCAACCTGCTCGACGAAAATGCCCACGGCGTCAGCCTGGGCACTTTTCACGCCACCTGCGCCCGTATCCTGCGCCGGGAAGCCGAACAATTCCCCTTCAATTCCAATTTCGTCATCTTCGATAGCGACGACCAGCTTAGCCTGGTCAAGAATGCCCTGGCAGACTTGAACCTGGACGAAAAGCTCTATCGCCCGCAAGCCGTACATGCTGCCATTTCCGCAGCCAAGAATGAGCTGATCTTGCCTGATGAATATCCACAACAGACCTACCGTGATGAGGTCTATAAGCGCGTCTACACACGCTACCAGCAGTTCTTGTTAGCCAACAACGCGGTGGATTTTGACGACCTGCTGCTATACACTGCCATGCTGATGGACGAGAACATCCCCACCCGCGAAAAGTACGCCCGCCGTTTTGAGCATGTCCTGGTGGATGAATTTCAGGACACCAATATGGCACAATATGTCCTCTTGAAGCACCTGGCTTCTTTCCATCACAATCTCTTTGTCGTCGGGGATGCTGACCAGTCCATCTATCGCTGGCGCGGCGCTGATTATCGCAATGTCCTGCGCTTCGAAAAGGATTTCCCCGATGCACAGGTCATTTTGTTGGAACAAAACTACCGCTCCACGCAGCCTATTTTAGATGTAGCCATGACGGTCATCGACCGCAACCCGCAGCGCACACCCAAGCGCCTGTTCACCGAGCGTCACGGCGGGCAAAAGCCGACCCTGCACGAAGCCTATGACGACCGGCTGGAAGCAAACTACGTGGTAGATACGATTGCCAGCCTGGTCAGCCGGCAGGAAAACCAGCCTGGCGACTTCGCCGTTATGTACCGCACCAATGCCCAGTCACGCTTGCTGGAAGAGGCCTTCCTGCATGCCGGGCTGCCTTATAAGCTGGTCGGGGCACAGCGATTTTATGGACGCCGTGAGATCAAAGATATCATCGCCTACCTGCGCCTGGTGCACAACCCGAATGATGAGCTCAGCCTGACCCGCATCATTAACGTGCCTACGCGGGGCATCGGTGATAAAACCGTGCAGTCCCTGCGTACTCAGGCGCTAAAAGCCAGCCTCACCCCGGGTGAGCTGCTGCTTGACCTGGCACGAGGCAGCGAGTCGCCCTTCCACGCATCCTTCTCGGGGCGCGTGCTGACCGTCCTCGATTCCTTTGCCACTCGACTGGCAAGCTGGCGCAGTATGGTGGGCGAGCTTGCCCCATTACGCATACTCGACCGCATCCTGGATGACGTCCAATACCGCAGCTAT
>JAFGBV010000107.1 GCA_016932955.1 Anaerolineales bacterium
AGGGGCTTTTCCCCACCGCTCCCAGTCCTGCCCGACTTTTCGGTACGCCCAGCTTGACCAGGTTACGGTAGCGAGTTGTTCCCCGCTAGTCAGCGCCCATGCTGGGCGCACAACAAAAATTAGACCTGGATATCCAGGTCTAATTTTCGGACTTTCGTGTCTACATGAATTAGGTGGCCAGAGCAGATGAAATCTGGCTGAAGACTTGTGAAATCTGGGTGCCGAGGATGGTGAGCACAACAATAATTACGATGGCAATCAAAACGATGATCAACGCATACTCCACCATACCCTGACCCTTTTCCTTCGGCGAGAACAACATAGCATTCACCTCCTTTCTTCGTAAGATTTCTGGTTGGTCATCCAGAGTTATGCATATTGTAGCCAGGATGAAAGAAAAAAGCAATAGGCTTTATCCGAAAAACCCCTTACAATTATGCAAAGACGGCCGTCTTAGTGGCAGGCACTTGGAATAAAATATGGGTTCCCTGCCCGATAACGCTATGGATATCCATCTTACCACCAAGCATCTCTACCCGGTCACGGATAACTTTTAACCCCATCCCACCTTTATCCTTTACGCTCTCAACGTCAAATCCACGACCATTATCTTCAACCCCTACCCTTACCTCAACCTCGGATGCGTCAATCTGTAATCGGATTTGCGTTGCCTGACTATACCGGGCAGCATTGCTAAGTAATTCCTGAATGGCGCGGAAAATCATCACCTCCAGGTACGATTCCAAACGCTGCTCCATACCCGTAGAGGTCAACCTCACATCAACACCAGTTTGTTCCTTGAAAGCTTCCACATATCGGCTGAGAGTCGGCGCCAAGCCCAGATCATCCAACATCATTGGGCGAAGCTCAAAGATAAAATCACGCACTTTCTGAAAAGTGCTTGTTGCAGCAGCCTTGACACTTCCTAATTCCTCTTTAGCTTTCTCTTGATCCACCTCAAATAGGCGGGTGGCGATCTCCGTTTGCAGAATAAAATTAGAAAGCGCTTGGGCGGGACCATCATGCATTTGCCGTGCTAATCGCTGGCGCTCAGCTTCCTGTGCTTGGATAATCATCTCCACTGTCTGTGCCATTACAGACATACCGCGTTGGTGAGCATCCTTCCCCACACCTCCCGACTCAATCACATCCAACACCCGCTGCAGGATACCCAC
Source organism: Anaerolineales bacterium (assembly GCA_016932955.1). Next base: position 1,176 of record JAFGBV010000107.1, read on the forward strand.
GAAACGCTCAATATGTGTCTGGTCGCTTTGCAACTTATCAATCTGGCCTCGCATTACAAACATGCGTTGCTGGGCATCGAGGGCAGAGTCATAAGCCATACGGATATCCGCTTTAGACACATTATCAAACTGTGCCTGGATCTGCTGCAAATGAGCCGTGATAGACGCATTGCGTTGCTGGAGTTTTCCCACTTCCAATTGGCTTTGCTCAATCATCAATGCAATTTCCTTAAGTTCGCGCCGCGACTGTTCAAGTTCCGTGCGACACTCTTCCCGTAAAGCGTCCCATATTCCAGCTTTCGATTCGCTTTCTTTTTGATCCATTGTACTAGCTCCTATCCTATCCTTTAATCGTCCTGGTGAAGGCGCACCCATCCCTGGCGCAGTGCATAGATCGTAGCTTGTGTCCTATCTTCAACATCAAGTTTACGTAGTATTGATGTAACATGATTCTTGACCGTCTGGTGACTGATTTGCATAAAAGATGCAATCTCCTTATTACTTAATCCCCGTGTAATGTAAGCCAGCACTTCCATTTCGCGCTCCGAAAGAGGAGATATAGCTTCCACCCCTTCCGCTCGCGCGCGGCCTCCACTTAACATCAAATGATCCAACCAAAGCTCAAGCTCATTGCGGCTAAACACTTTTGCCCCAAGTACATAATAACCTTGAGATACCTGACGCACAGTCCAAAGAAGCCGTTCAGGTTCAATGCTCTTGACGCAATATGCTGCCGCCCCATTCCGGATCGCGACAACCATCTGATCCACATCATCATAAGCAGTTAACAAAACCACTCGCGTCGGCAACTTCTCATTAATCACCTGGCGCATTACTTGCTGTCCATTCAATTTCGGGATATTGATATCAAGAATCGCCACAGTGGGGCATAACTCACGGATTAATCGGACTGCGTCTTCGCCATTGCTTGCTTGCCCAATCACACGGATATCTGCCTCAAATGAGAGCAAATCTGCCACGCCTTGACGAAACAACGGATGATCATCAATGATCAATACGGTGATCTCGCTCATCTACCTGTGTTATCCCATAGGTCTATCACGACCCTTCAGAAGTGAGTATAGCATAGGACAACATCTCCGGCAACAATCACAGCGGTACGATTTACAAGCAACAATCATCCATCCGTAATGTATAATCTCCATACACAAAACTCACTCATAAATATTCGGAACGAATATGCAAGGTTTACCTCTCGTAGCACTACGAATATCAATTATTCTCAGCCTGGCGCTATTCAGTCTCACTACGTTCAGTCTGATCCTTTTTCCATACGGGGCCGATTACGGCGAAGCGCCGCTAATCGATCAAGCCATGCATATTAGCACAGGAGAACAGATCTACAAGCCCGATTTTCATCAACCGCCTTTTACAATCTCTAATTACCCTCCGCTGTATCCACTTTTTATTGCCGGACTCCGCCTCATCACTAACCTTCCCTGGTTCCAGTTAGGTCGGATTATCTCCACGTTGGCTGGACTGGCCAGCGCGATTTTTATTGGCTTACTTACCATTCGCGCTACCAGCAGCCGGCAGGCTGGGATATTGGCAGGCGCAATCTTTCTGGGACATCCCTACGTGATGATCTGGTCTGGTCTCGCTCGTATAGATCTACTCGCATTATCCCTAAGTCTGGCTGGCTTATGGTTACTCTGCCGTTATGGTGCTACATCTACCTTGGGATGGATGTTATCCGTCCTGTGTTTGACCCTCTCAATATTTACTCGCCAGACTTACCTCCTGGCAGTACCCCTCGCTGGATTTATTGGGCTTTGGGCCCATCAACGCAAACAGGCAGTCGCCTTTATTTTATCCCTTGGGACCCTCTGCTTTTTGTTGTTTGGGCTATTGCAATTATATACTCGTGGCGGTTTCTACCAGCACACAGTAATTGCGAATGTCAACCGTTTCGACATTCATCGCGCCCTGCAGATGACAAACCGATTTACACTGATTTGGCCTGTTGCATCTGTCTTGAGCATCCTCGCAACAATCTTCGCGCTAAAAAGATGGCTGGGCAATCCTGCCCAGGTAACAGAGGGCAAACTCTCCTCCATCAACCTGAATATAACGTTATCCGCCTATTTGACCGGAAGCATCATTACCGCTGCAACAGTCGGGAAAGTTGGTTCCGATATCAACTACTTTCTAGAACTAATCGCGGCAAGTGCTATTCTAAGTGTGATAACTTTATTCACACTGCCACGCTTTAAACAGCTAGTTGCCCTCCTTCTGGTCGCACAAATAATATGGGGACTAATCGCCGGATTCTTTCTTTACAAATCCTCTATTGCCCCGCGCTGGCAGCAAATCAGTCGTTACGAGTCTCTGTTTGACCAGGTGAAATCCGCCACATCTGAAGGAATTGTACTTTCAGATGATTATCTAGACATGGTTGTCTTATCCGGTCAATCCATTTATTATCAGCCTTTTGAATACGGCCAACTTTATCATGCGGGCTTGTGGAATCCATCCAGTTTGGCGGATCAGATAACAGCACAACAGTTCCCACTCATCCTGATCGGTGGTGATACACTATCAAAGGATTGCTGCTGGCCCGAACCTTTGGTAATCGCCATCGAAAACAGTTACAATATCCTGCGTACAGAACAGATGATTGTTTGTAAACCTGCCGGGAAATAACATCACTACAATGGTATATCCTCTGATTTTCGGCTTAGTTCTGAGAATAATAACCAGCTTGTGGGCTGCTGTAGTTTCACCGATTCGGCCTCTCACACCGGTCGAGCAAATCGTATCGATCTGGCCCCCAACCACGCCGATGACAGTATGGCTAGAGCGCGTCTTTCTCGCCCCCTGGTTGCGTTGGGATGCCAACTGGTACCTACGCATCATCACCCAGGGCTACCGTGCAGGTGACGGCACAGCGAATTTTCAGCCGCTTTTCCCCTGGCTGGCCACTCCCTTTTTTCGCCTTGGTTTCAATCCCATTCTTAGCTTGTTATTGATCTCATCCATTGCAGCCATCATGCTGGTATTGATCTATTATAAGCTAGCGCGTCTTGACATGGATATCGAACAAGCACGGATCAGCCTCCTTCTGTTAGGTGTTTTCCCTGTCACTTTCATCTTGTTCGCGCCGTATTCCGAAAGCCTGTTCTTGCTCTGGGCTGTGTTGTGCTTGTATTGGTCACGCATGCACAAGTGGTGGTTAGCTGGCCTTGCAGGAGCACTGGCAGCCCTGACTCGCCAGCAGGGTATCGTTCTTGCTTTTCCTCTGGCTCTCGAATTATGGCAAAACACCCGCCATAGCAAGAATGACGATGCCTCGAACCATCGTCCACGCTGGCATGATTGGATGGCCGTGATTCTAATACCCACTGGCCTTGCCATCTGGATCGGCTACCGTGCCTTATTCATGAGCGACCGCATCATCAACCCAGATAGCTTCCAGACCTTGATTTACTCGCTACTCATCTCGCCTAGCACCAATCAGGTTGTTCCCATCCAGGCTTTTTTATGGCCTTGGGAGGCACTAAAATCTGCAATTGATAAACTATCTCAGAGTCCCGATTTAGATACCGGGTTTAATCTGCTGGTCGCAGTTTTGTTTCTCGTTGTTCTTGTTATTTCCTGGAGAAAGATGCGTCCATCTTATCGCATTTATGCGATTGCGATCACTCTGATCAGCTTCAGCTTCCACACCGGCCCAATTCACCCCTACATGGGATTGCCGCGTCATTTGATCCTGGCTTTTCCGGTTTTCCTGGGAGCCGCTCCTGCACTCAACAAACCCTGGAAGCGTCTTACCACAGTCGCCGTGGGTGCCTTTGGTAACCTATTCGCCCTGACGCTATATGTACTTGAAGCCTGGGTGCCTTGAAGAATATCGTATGGAGAAATATGTCTAAATCCACTGCCCAAACAACACGAGGAAGCGGGTTGCTGGAGCCCTGGTTAGCCGACTTGCGCGCCCGCAAGGCCAATCAATTGATCCCACCTCACCTCCGCCGCGGCCGGATTCTGGATATCGGCTGCGGAACTTACCCCTACTTTCTCTCTCATACCTCCTTCAAAGAAAAGTTCGGCATCGATCAGCACGCACGACCTGAAAGCATAGCAGACATCAACTGGTACTCTTTGAATCTAAATATTGATCCCCGGCTTCCATTTGAAGATCACTATTTCAGCGCGGTTACGATGCTGGCGGTAGCCGAGCATCTCAACCCAGTAAGCCTGGTACAGATCTTCAGTGAGGTGAACCGGGTACTCCACCAAGGCGGCATATTAATCATTACAACTCCAGCAGCCTGGACTGACGGACTATTAAATTGGATGGCGCGCATCAAAATGGTCAGCAAGGAAGAGATTGATGAGCACATATATGTTTATACACTGCCATTGCTGGGATGGTACTTCGGAAAAGCCGGTTTTGAGATGACCCAATTAAGATTTGGATACTTTGAACTCAACATGAACCTCTGGGCTACTGCTGAAAAATAAGAGAAAACAGACATAGATGTACCAGCAGCTACGAAAGAAACCTATCTACCGCCTAGTGGTCTGGTCAATATTCCTGGCTGGTCTGCTGCTCCTGATCCGCATGTCATCCACACTGGTTGCACCAGAATATTTACCCGCGGATGATTTTGGCCATTTTTGGGCAGCAGGGAAGCTCACTTTTATTGGGCAAGACCCCTATGACTCAGACCAGATCATGAATTTACTTTACCAGGTTGGTAGGCCACAAGCGGCGCCTGGCAGTGTTATCTCAGTGATGCTAAACCCACCCTGGACCTTACCCATTGTGATACCTTTTGGGCTGCTTGATTACCCTGTAAGCCGCATGCTATGGCTGCTGGTGAACATAACAGTGATGATTGTATGTGCAGAGCTACTCTGGCAAATCTATGGAGGAATGCCTGGTCAGCGGTGGATAGCCTGGGTCCTCGCTTTCGCCTTTGCCCCGTCAATCTCTGTCTTGCAAAAAGGCCAGTTCATTCCTTTCATGCTGCTTGGTTTGGTTTTCTTTCTGAAGTACCACCCAAACCCTCGCTCTGGTTTCTGGGTTGGCGCAACCTTGACCCTGGCTACGATCAAACCGCAATTATTGTATCTATTCTGGGTGGCCTTGTTAATCTGGTGCATCCAAACCAGGAACTGGCGTCTTCCGCTAGGAGGATTTACAACCTTGGTCGCGGCAACCCTCATCGCCCTGGCATTCAACCCACAGGTGATAAGCGATTATCGCAATAATCTCACCAATTTCCCTATCACCCAATGGGCAACTCCTAGCATCGGTTCATACCTGCGCATTCTTTTCGGACTTGAAAAATTCTGGCTCCAGTTCGTTCCACCCATCCTGGGATGTATTTGGCTTCTACAATATTGGTCAAAACATCACCAAAGCTGGGTTTGGGCGGAACAATTACCACGCATACTCCTAATCTCATTGGTGACCGCACCGTATTATTGGACTTATGATTTAGCACTGCTTGTTCCGCTTGCCATCCAGGTATTTGTGTTATTACAGCCCAAGAAAATAGTCCTTCCAATTATAGGCTTGTGGCTCTCCTACCTGGCACTGCACATTCTCGACCTGCTTCTCCATCGCTCATTCGACGAGTTATGGTTCGGATGGTTCGCCCCAGCATTGCTGATCTGGTATCTGGTAGCGCAGCGCCTGGAGCGAAAACCTCATCCCGCAGGATTCGCATGAAGCCATTGCCTCGCCCCATTTGCTCGTTCGCTCGCTCTCCAGCAAAATTTGCGCGCCTGGCATTCCTTCTGCTCGGTCTCGTCGTCAGCTTGCCGATTCTGCTGAAGATATCTGACCGGCTCAAGCCAAATGATTTTCTGCAATACTGGACCACCGCACGCTTGTTACTTCAAGGCGAAAACCCCTACAATTATGAAAAGGTCATTGCACTACAAACAAGCGAAGGGCTACTGACTAGTTATTCGCTACCGATGTACTACCCGCCCTGGACACTGTCCATTCTGCTCCCATTTGGCTTGCTGAGCTTCCACCAGGGACAGATACTATGGTTGTTGCTCCAGGTTGGAATAGTGTTTTACTGCTCCAACAGTATCTGGCTACATTATGGATTCCATAAGAAACAATGGCTTGCATGCTTGATTGGTTTCACCTTCATGCCAACCTTTGCTTCTTTAGCGCTAACCGGGCAAATTTCACCGTTTTTATTACTCGGCGCAACCGGTTTCCTTATCTTTACCGACAGCCCCAAACACCGCTGGCTGGCTGGAGTGTTTGCTGGTTTGCTCGCGGTAAAACCACAAGCATATTACCTATTCTTCATCGCACTCTTATTCTGGGAGCTAATAAATCGGCGCATAACCACACTGCTTGCTCTTACCTTCACCCTCTGCTTATCCACATTCGTCAGTATCGCTATCAATCCATCCATCCCCAGCGAATATCTGAGGATGGTGACCAGCCAGCCATTGAACACCTGGGCTACACCAACCATTGGCTACTATTTGCGGATTTTGTTTGCTCCTCAGGCATTCTGGCTCCAATTCATTGGACCTGTCATTGGCGCAGGTTGGTTATTAGCTTATTGGAAGAATATCCGTCGGGAATGGAATTGGAGAAAAGCTTTGCCTGTGATATTCCTCGTCTCCGCCATTACCTCTGTTTATACCTTTACCTACGATCATATTGCATTGCTGATCCCTGTGCTGATTGCATTTCACGCAATGAGCCTAATCCAACAGAAATGGATCCAAATCAGCCTTATCGTATTTTATATTGCCATCAATCTGGGTTACTTTTTCCTACACCTGCGCCTGGATGATTCTTGGTTCTACTGGTACCCGCTGGCTTTGTTGGGATTCTACGTCGTGATCAATCGCCTGGATAAACCATCAGCCGTTTCAGCGCAAGAATATTAGGAATTTGCTGCACAATGCACCCATCTACATCTCACTCAAAGCATAATCCATCTGCCAAACACCGCTTTGCCATACCAGCAACTGGAATCGATATCCTCTGGCCCTTGGTCATCCTCGTCGCTTTCTGTTTCTATGTCGCCCTGGTCCCACAGCCGCCCAACGATCTATGGTGGCACATCAAGGTCGGCGAATATATCTACACCCAACACACCATTCCAGAAACCAATATATTTGCCTGGACTTTACCCCCCGAGCAGCCTTTCTTCTACGCTGCTTGGCTCGGCGAACTGCTTTTATACCTCCTCTATCGGGCTGGTGGGATCGAAATGACTCTCTTTGTCCGCAACCTCCTGATAGTGGTGACGTTTGGGTTGTTGGCTTGGGAGGCTAAACGGCGTAGCATGAGTTGGCGGATTGCTGCATTCGTCCTCGCTTTAGCCGCCATCATCTCCATGACTGTGCCATTAGTGCGCACACAAATGTGGGCCTGGCTGCCCTTCGTCCTCTTTTTTATCCTGCTCAGTCGCTACACCTGCCAGGAATTTCACGCTCATTGGCTCCTGCTGCTGCCTTTGTTGATGGTATTTTGGGTCAATGTTCACGGTACATTCATCATGGGGTTGGTTCTTGCCGGTTCCTTCCTTCTCGGGGAGGGGCTGCGTGCCCTGCTTCGCCTAGAAAGCGCCCTACCCTGGAGGAAAATTACCTGGTTGGGTGTAATCGTTGCTCTGGTAGCTGTTTGCACCTTAGCCAACCCGCGGACGATTGAGATCTTCGGCTATATTACGAATCTAATGTCCGACCAGCCCGTACAACAACTGGTCGATGAATGGAAATCGCCCACACCGCAGGGATTGGCAAATATCACTTTTTACATCAGTGTCCTGCTCTTGATCGTTGCTTTGGCCTATTCCCGCTATAAACCCACTCCCACCGAAATGATCCTCTTGGTAGGCTTTCTCTGGCTTGCCTGGGATGGGCAGCGCTCGATGATATGGTATGCCTTAATCGCAATTCCCATCCTGGCTCAGGCGATCAGTCAATTGCCTTTTGCAATGCCCTCGTTTACCCCCCATCGAAAAATAACGAATACGATACTAGCGGCAATCCTGTTCGTTCCCTATATCTTCGTTCAGCCCTGGTTGGTGGAAGATTTCCCCTTACCAGAATCCTACTGGGAACAAATCTTGCGCGACTCTCCCCAGGGTCCTATGCTCGCTGCCGACACGCCTGTTGCTGCAGTAGCATACCTGGAACAAAATCCCGGCGGGCATATTTTTAACGAGATGGGCTTTGGCTCCTACCTTATTTGGGCTCTCCCGGAACAGGGTGTATTTGTGGATACACGCATTGAGCTTTATCCCTATCAGCAGTGGATAGACTATATTCAGATCAGCCAGGGCATCCGTTATAATCAACTTTTAGAGCAGTACGGTGCGGATCGGGTGTTGCTCCACACCAATCTACAGGCTGGTTTGTCACAGGCCCTTGCGGAAGACCCAACTTGGACAATGGAATATGAAGATCGCTTCGCCCAGATTTGGTTTAAAAAGTAGCAGTATCCTAATAACACCATAATCGTACCGCCCAATTCTCTATCATCATGTCTCAAGAGACAGCCTCCCAATATCAAAATCATTCGGTAAAACGCTTGCAAGCGCCAGATGCCAGCATTCTATGGTTTGGCGTTATTCTTGCCACAATCTGCTTCCTGGTCGCTTTGATTCCCGCCCGGCCCAACGATTTCTGGTGGCATCTCAAGATCGGCGAAGTGATCTATGAGCAGCGATCTATCCCAACCACAAATCTGTTTGCCTGGACGCTCTCCGATACCACCCCCTTCCACTATGCCGCCTGGCTTGCTGAGTTACTCACCTACGTGCTTCACCGCGCCGGGGGGTTGGAACTAGTGGTGTTCGCTCGCAATATTTTCTTTTTAGCAGCCCTCTGGCTGATCGGTTATGAAGCACGCCTGCGCAGTGGCTCATGGCGTTGGGCAGCCCTGGCAATATTGCTCATTTATGCCATGGGCTTGAATAATCTCACCTTACGCCCTCAGAACTGGTCCTGGCTTCCATTTGCTGTATTCTGGGTGATTCTCAGCCGCTACACCGCCAACAAACTGCACCCTGCTTGGCTGCTCATCCTTCCCCCTATTCTGGCATTTTGGACCAATGTCCATGGGAGCTTCGTCTTAGGTTTGGGTTTAATCTCGCTTGTCTTTCTTGGAGAAGCACTCCGGACCCTGCTCCGTATGCCCGGAGCGCGATCCTGGCAAGAACATGCCTGGTTAGCCTCCAGCGGAATGTTAGCGGGATTAGCAACCCTGCTTAACCCTCGCTTCATTGGCATCATACCTTATGTTATCAATTTAATGACCAACAGGTCAAGCCAGATGCTGATTGCCGAATGGCAATCGCCAACATTGGAGGGGATACCCAACACAATCTTCTTTGCCAGCATTCTGGCATGCCTAATCTCGATACCTTACTCTTTTCACCGCCTCACGCCAACTGAACTATTGCTCTTGGTTGCCTTCCTTTGGCTTGCATGGAGTGGACAACGTCACATTATCTGGTATGGTTTGGTATGTATGCCGATCCTAACCCAATTACTGAGCTATCTCCCGCTTCCCCAACCACGTCTGGCAACAACCCCATCCTGGCTCAATATCTTTTTATTTGCCATCTTGTTCATCCCCGTTGTTCTAGCGCAACCTTGGTTTGTCGAAGATCTACCTTTGCCAAAGACATACTGGGATCAAGTAATCCGCGACTCGCCAGAAGGGCCTCTGATCGCTGTAGATACACCTGTCGCCGCCATAGCTTACCTGAGGCAGCACCCCGGCGGTAACCTGTTTCACGAAATGGGTTATGGATCGTACCTGATCTGGGCTTTACCAGCCCAGGGTGTATTCGTTGATCCCCGCATCGAGCTATATCCATACCAGCAGTGGGAAGACTATATCCAAATCAGCAATGCTGTAAACTACAATACCTTACTAACTGAATATGGCGCCAACCGTCTTCTCCTGGACCGCAACCTCCAGCCAGAGTTGGCTACCGCACTAACAATCGACCCCGCCTGGCAATTGGAGTATCGCGATGCCCATGCAGAAATTTGGATAAAAACAGCAGAACGAGAAGCGAGCCCCCCCTGAGAAATCCGTGTCCTCACAAGCTATTCCTTTCCTGAATGCGAAACGCCTGCGAGATTACCCTCGCCTGATGTTGCTGACCACCTGGGCGATCCTTGCAGCGAATTTCCTTCTCCGCCAGGGATGGTTAGGGGGACTGGGACAGATCATCGGTAGCGATTTCATTACCCTGTACAGCGCTGGGATGATCTACCGTTTAAACCCAGCAGATCTTTATAATTTTGATGTCCAGCACCAGATGCAGCAAGCGCTGATCCACCCCACCACCCTTCCCGGCCTAAACCCCTTCATCAGCCCACCTTATGTTGCTTATGTCTACAGCCTGCTTACTTTATTACCCCTTCCTTGGGCATTTGCCCTTTGGTCAATACTGAGCCTGCTCTGTATGATCCTGGCAATCCGCTGGATGTCGCAATTACTACCCAAAACGATTGGATTGAGTGCATCGCAGTTGCTCATCCTGGCAATCTCATTTTTCCCCTTCACCGAAGGCTTTCAGGTGGGGCAAAACCATGCCCTAACATTGCTTCTTGTTGCGGGGATCCTGGTGTTGTCGCGGAAAGACAAATGGGCTGCAGCTGGAGGGCTTGCTGGTTTGCTGATCTACAAACCGCAGCTCGTCTTAGGTTTCCTGATTATCTGGCTGGTTTGGAGAAAGCTCACCGCACTCGTAGCCTTTGTAGCAGTTGTCGGGACCTGGGCAGGTTCATTTCTGCTTATCAATGGAATCGCGCCGTTTGAAGCTTATCTTGATTCCAATCAGGTAGTGATGCTCCTGCCTTATGTTGAGGGCTTTCCCGGTTACCTCATCGTCACCTTATACGGTTTGCTTGCAACCACCCTCCCACAGAGCCTTGCCAGGTTTAGCCAGGTGGCATCACAAGGCGTTTTTGTCCTGGTCGGGATTTACCTGGCTTGGCTCGCCTCCCGCCTGCGCTCTCCAGGCCATCCCCTGCACGCGCCTCTGCTTGCTCTCGCAACCATTTACCCCATAGCCGCCTCCCCCTACGTGCAGCTCCATGATATGCTCTTGCTCATCCCCGTCTTCATACTTTGGTCGATGGTTAACCACTCGCACATCGTTCTCCGCGCAGCTATCACCATTTACCTCGGCGCATTCTTCCTGCCGCTCGTAGCCGCCCTCACCGGTATTGCCTGGATGTCGCTGCTCAGCATCGGATTATTGATCATGGTCGCCATCTGGCTCCACAGAGAAACAAATCTCCAAACCCGGATTCTCAACCCATGAATAAGAAAGTATTCCTTGCCATCATACTGCTGGGATTGATCATCGGAATTTTTCTCCCCTTTGCCGCGCCCGGGATGGGAGAAGCCGATTTTCTCTCCTACTGGTCTTCATCCAGGTTGCTCGTCACCGGTGAAGACCCTTACAATCAATTTGCCCTCTCCGCCTTGCAACAATCAACCCGCCCCGATCGCTTTGCAGAGCAAGGCCTGGTGATCAGCACCTGGAATCTTCCCTGGTTGATGTTGATTTTTGCTCCGCTTGGATTGCTCCCCTTCGACTTGGCAGTATCAGCCTGGATTTTCGTCAGCATAGCTCTTGTGGGATTCTCGTTATCATTTGCCTGGGATGAAGCAACCAGCGAGTACGACGAGCGCGGCTTTCTGTTTATCCTAGCATTAGGTCTGGTCTATATCCATACCTTGGTGATGGTTGTCTTAGGTCAGATCACCTCTCTGGTACTTTTTGGTGTCCTGGGGAGTATATGGTTGATGCGCAAAAAGCATTATTGGCTAGCTGGGGCATGCTTGCTGCTGACCACCGTTAAACCGCATCTTTCATTCTTCTTCCTGGCAATAGTATTCGTTTGGGCTGTACGAAATCGGCATTGGAAAATACTGCTTTCCCTCGCAGGGTTTGCCATGCTCTCTATGTTAGCCGTCTGGTTAATCTTCCCAGGGTGGTTGACCTCCTACATCAACCTTATGACTCATCTACCCTATCGGGAGATTGACACCAGCACATTGGGCAGTTTCTTGCTAGCAAGATTCAACATCCCTTATTTGCGATTTGTCGGCGTATTATTATTGCCATTGGCCTTTCCTTTGGCCCCACTGGCAGATCGTCATGGCTGGTTGACCGCCTCCAATCTTGCCTTACTGCTGACATTACCCCTTGCGCCTTATGGATTCGGAGTCGATCAAATCCTGGTATTGCCTGCCTTTGTGCAAATCGCTGCCTGGATCAATAACCGCTCGCTGGCTGGTTGGGAAGCCTGGTTTGCAGGTGCCGTGCCCATTCTCATCAACGTTATCCTGGTCTTCATCATCCCCCGCAACACACCCAATCATGATCTTTTTTGGGTGCCTCTGACCGTTCTCCTGGTATTTATACTGGCCTGGAGCAGGGTCCGCGCCCAGGCAAAAGGCAGCCAATAAAACGCATGAGTCAGCAACCTTCACCTCCAAATATCGAAACAAACACAAGCACGCCCTGGTGGATGCGCATCCATCGCTTCCTTACTCCGCAAAGGTTATCCTATGCCTGGGTTGCCGGAGGCGGCTTGTGGCTCGCCTGGTTAGTAAGTGCAATCCTGGGGCCAGCCAATGTGGACCTCGCTGACCAAGTAGTGGGCACGGATTATATCCAATTCTATGCCGCTGGCAAAACAGTCCTGGAAGGCGAAAGTGCTCGCTTATATGATTTTGCTTACCAAAGCGCCTTGGAGCAATCCATTGCCGGCCCGGAGTTGCTCGACTTTCATGCCTTTATCACACCTCCCTTCCTGGCCTGGTTGTTCGCACCGCTCTCCATGTTGCCTTACTTGTGGAGCTTTGCCCTCTGGACTGTGATCTCCTTAGCGGCGCTCGGCCTGAGTCTGCACTGGTTGAAGCCTGGGCGCTCCTGGCGGGCATTTCTCTGGTCACTTACCTGGTTCCCAGTCTTTGCTGCAATCACCTTTGGGCAGAACAGCCTGCTGAGCCTGGCAATTCTCAGCCTCGTCTTTGCCTTATGGCGGCGTAGCCGTCCTCTCATCGCCGGATTAATCCTTAGCCTGATCCTCTACAAGCCACAACTAGCCCTCGGTGTACTCCTGCTTTGGCTATTGGAATGGCGCATCGAGTGGAAATCGCTTTTGGGTTTTACCTTCGGAGCCAGTATTCTAGCAGGGCTGAGCTTTGGATTGCTGCCTGAAGCATCTCAAGCCTACCTGGAATTCACCCGGCAGGTTCTGCCCCAAATGATCAACCAAGACCTCTTTCCCCTCTGGCATGCTCACGCCTTGCGCGGTTTCTGGCTCCTGCTCTTGCCTGGGCAGTTGCTCCTGGCAGAAATCCTCGCCATCCTCTTCTCAGTTTTGGGAATATTTGCCTTCCTGTGGTTCTGGCTCCGTAAGCGCGGCGATGGCCCTCTGTTATTTGCGGCAGCGATCTGTCTTACAATATGGATTACCCCCCACGCCATGATCTACGATTGGGC
>JAFGBV010000108.1 GCA_016932955.1 Anaerolineales bacterium
CCCACCTTGTAGATCTCATACACCGGCAGGGAGACCGTGCTCACCGCGATGGCAGCCGCGCTGGCAAGCACCAGCGCCGCGCCCAGGCGGTGCCGCGCCAGCAGATATTGCCAGGCCAGGCTGTCGCGCAGCTGCCGCACTGCATAGCTGGGGCTGCCCGGCCCCATGAAGATCAGGTCAGCGTTCAGCAGCGGGGCCACGATCTGCGGGTCATCCGGGCTGAAGGGCGTGCCGCGCTGCCGCGCCGCCACGATCTCGACCTGCGGCTGGTAATTTTGCAGGCGGTGCACCAGGAATTCACCCACCCTGGCGATGACCTGCGCAGAGTTCAGCTCGAAGCCTGCCGGGGTTTCCAGCAAGGCCAGGCGCGGCCGCATGGGCAGGTGGCGCAGGACGCGTTCGAAGACCTTGCGCCCGCTGGGTGAGGTCTCTCCAGAGCCGAACAACACGATCGGCCCCGGGCTTACGTCATTACTTTGCGATTGCTTCATTTTTTGCCATGACAGTTAACCCTGGTAGCGCTGGCGGATATTCGGCACCAGATACTCCGCAAAGGAGCGCTCCACGCCGTAATCCGGCGCCCAACCCCAGTTGCGCTGCGCGGCGCTGTCGTCCAGGTCAGCGGGCCAGGAGTCGACGATCGCCTGTCGCTTGAGGTCCGGTTGGAAGCTGATCTGCGCCTTGGGGAAGAATTTAAGCACCCAATCGCGGAACTCGACCGCCGACAGGCTGAAGCTGGTCACGTTATATACCGAGTGTTTGAGCGCCTCCCTGGGCGCGGCGGTCAGCAGCAAGAGCGACTTGACCGCGTCGGGCATCGCCATGAAGGGGATGCGCACATCCTCGCGCACGAAGCTGGCATAGGGCTTGTCCTGGGCGGCGTAGTGCAGCATCTCAGGCCCGTAATCGCTGGTGCCGCCCGAGGGCGCGGTATAGGCGCTGATCAGCCCCGGGAAACGCAGGCAGCGGAAATCGAGCATCACCGGGCGGTCAACGGCAAGCTGGCGGTAATACTTGCTGTAGTAGATGCCGAGCTGCTCGCAATACAGCTTGTTGCAGCCATACATGGTGCGCGGGTAATTCCATTCCCACTCGCGCACCCGGGCATAGGATGTCTTCGTCTCCAGGTCGGGCAGCCCGTAGGCCGCGATCGAGCTGGGGAAGATGAACTTCACCGGCTGACCGGCCCACTCAGACTGCTCGGCAGCCATCTGCAGCAATCCCAGCGTCCCCTCCACGTTGACCTTGTGGGCCATCTCGGGGGTGAACTCGCTGCGCGTCGATAGCAGCGCCGCCAGGTGGTATATGGTATCGATCTCGTATTCGCTGACCAGGCGTGAAAGCAGCGCTTTGTCCATGATATCCCCCTGCATCGCCACCACCAGAGGCTGGATCTCCTGCGGAATGGGGCTGATGTCCAGGGTGATGACCGTCTCGCTCTGGCTTTCTGCCAGCGCCTTTACCAGGGCCTGCCCGATCTCGCCGGAGGCCCCCGTGATCAAGATTGCCTTTTTGCGCATAAAATTCTCCTTCATCTTCGAGGATGTGCTAGAATGGTAATACTTCAATTGTACAATAGCCTGCGGCTTTCTACTTCTGCAATTTATCCTGATTCAGGTATTTTTGTGTCATTAGCGACTATTCTCCCCCTTAAATCCATCTTCCACAAGGCCTGGTGCGTCTTGTGGATGTCGGCTGGCTTAGCGATCTTATCCGCCTGCGCCGCGCCTACCCCGCTGCCGCCGACCGACACGCCCACCCCGCCCCCGCCGACCGATACGCCCACCCCCACCATCGTCTGGTTCCCTGCCACCGCCACCTCTACTCCCTTCCCCCTCCCCACCCTGCAGCCCACCCCAGACCAGCGCCCCGGCATTGGCGCGCTGTCCTTCAGCGATGACTTCAGCGACGCGTCTGCCTGGCTGCAAAGCCGCACTGAACAGGGCAGCGTGGCGGTGGTCAATAATGAGCTGACCATCGCCATCACCGAGCAGAACGAGCGCAGCTACCTGTTCAGCGTGCGCTCCCAGCCGGTTTTCTCCAATTTTTACCTGGAGCTGACCGCCAGCCCCAGCCTGTGCCGCGCCAAGGACGAGTACGGGCTGCTGCTGCGCGTCTCCCCCGGGCTGGATTACTACCGTTTCTCGCTGGCTTGCGATGGCAACCTGCGCCTGGACCGGGTGGTGAACGGGCAAGCCAGCTCGCCCCAGCCCTGGCTGCTCAGCGGGGCAGTGCCACCTGGCGCGCCCAGCACCGTCCGCCTGGGAGTGTGGGCGTATGGCAGCGAGATGCGCTTCTTCGTCAATGACGAATACCAGTTTACCGTGCGCGACCCGCTGCTCACCAGCGGCGGCGTGGGCGTCTTTGCCCGTTCCGCCGGCGACATGGCAGTCACGGTCAACTTCTCCGCACTGGAAGTGTATGAGATCACCGGCCCGCCCCCGGCCCAGCCCACCGCAACGCCATCTGGCGCGCCAGATGGCGCGCCAACCATCACCACCACACCTTGACGGACGGCCATCATCATGCCCAAACGACCCTTCAACAACCGCCTGAACGACCTCGACCCAAAGACCTGGCTTAAATTCCAGAAATCCTGGTTTGTCCACAACCCCCCGCCGCGCCGCAAAGACGTCTTACGCCACCCGGCAAAATTCCCCGAAACGATGGCGCAGGAGTTCATCGAATTCTTCACAAAGCGCGGCCAGGTGGTGCTGGACCCTATGGCAGGCACCGGCAGCACGCTCGAAGCAGCCCTGCGCTGCGGGCGGCACAGCTATGGCATCGAATTGAACCCTGCCTACGCCCAGATTGCCCGCCAGGTGCTCGAGTCGGTGCGCGCCGAGCTCGGCGAGAGCGCCCTCGGGCTGCAATCCGAGCTGCTCACCGGCGATGCCAGCCAGGCCGCCGCGCTGCTGGCAGAGTGCCCCCTGCCGCCGGTCGATTACGTGCTCACTTCGCCGCCCTATTGGGATATGCTGCACGCACAGGGGGCGGCGACTCAAAAGAAGCGCCGGGACAGCGCCAGCCTTGACACGGTTTACTCCGACGACCCCACAGACCTGGGAAATGTCGGCGATTACCAGGAATTCATCACCCGCCTGGTGAGCATCTACCAGGGATTGCAGCCTTTGCTGCGCCCCGGAGCCTACCTGACGATCATCGTCAAGAACATCAAGAAAGGAGGCAAGATCTACCCACTAGCCTGGGACCTGGCGCGCAGCCTGGAGGGCACCTACACCCTCAAGGACGAGCGCATCTGGTGCCAGGATAACCAACCGCTCGCCCCTTATGGGTTGGGAAATGCCTGGGTCAGTAACACATTTCACCACTATTGCCTGCAGTTCAGGAATTCTCTTTAATGAAGAGTCTTTTCAATCGAGAAAATATAGTGTACAATTGTTCTGTGTTCGGTGAGTGAACCGACCTTATCAAGCCAGATGAATACATCTGGGAACCTTCACTATAACATTCACCAGAAAGGAGCTTTAACATGTCTTACCATACCATCATCTTAGTGGGGAATCTGGGCCGCGATCCGGAGATGCGCTATACACCTTCGGGGCAGGCCGTGACGAATTTTTCCGTCGCAGTCAGTGACAATTACACCAACAGCAGCGGTGAGAAGGTGGACCGCACCATCTGGGTGCGCGTTAGCACCTGGGGCCGCCAGGCCGAGACCTGCAACCAGTATCTGAAGAAAGGCCGCAAGGTCCTGGTCGAAGGCAGGCTCACCGTTGACCCGGCTACAGGCGGGCCGCGCGTCTGGACTCGCCAGGACGGCACGCCCAGCGCATCCTACGAGGTCAGCGCCACAACCGTGCGCTTCCTCTCTTCGCGTGGCGATGAAGAAGGCGGAGCGATGACTGCTCCAGAACAGGCCGCCGGCGAAGAAGATATCCCCTTCTAACCCGATGACTACGCCTCCAGTTCGCCCACCAGTCCACAACGTGCCCCCGCTGGACTTGCCCGAAGACCTGCGGGCGGTGTATGCCAACCTGGTGCGCATTGCCCACAGCCCCTCTGAAATGGTGCTGGACTTTGCCCACCTGCTGCCAGGCACCAC
>JAFGBV010000109.1 GCA_016932955.1 Anaerolineales bacterium
CAACTATATTCTACACCTCCGATGGGCGGGTGAAGGCGCGCAATACGGGGCTGGGCAGGAAGTGAGCTGGGGAATTTCCGCGGGCGCGTTCAGGGCATGGGATTTTCCTGTAGGCGCTGGCAGAGGAAGAGGGCGAGAGACAAACTTTGAAACAGCGGCGCGGCTGGATGGGTGGGCTTGGGGGCTTTAGCACAACTGGCCAGCAATCAGGGGAAGAAAATGCCACAAGCAGTTATTTCCAACCGAAGGATCATCTTGCTGCAAACGGCCTTTGTGGGTTGAAGATGGTATCGAAGAAGCCCATGAAAGGAATACCCTGCTCAATGCAGCGAATCTTGTAACGCAGCCTAGCTTGCAACTGCTCATCTGGCTCGTCGAGGTATTGGGCGTAGTGCATCAGCTCCTGCATCTGGATGAGGCGCAGGAACAGCGGCAGGCGCGCAAGCCAGGCGTCGTTCAGCGTGTTGTGACGAGTGTAACCGGTCAGCACCTGTTCCATGTAGCGATCCATAAAAGCGCGGCGCTCCGCCAGGGGGCGATACATCACCCAGCCAATCCCGCCCTCCCAGGCGCAGGCAAGATCGTAGATGAACCAGAAATAGCATGAGTCATCAAAATCGAAGACGGTGATGTCGCCGTTATCATAATCGACGGTGAAGTTGCCATCGTTGAAATCATTGTGGATCAGCCCATAAGAATCAACATCGCGGGGAAGGGCATGCAGCTCAGCGATCAACTGGTCATATTTCTTCTGAATGGATGGAAGCTGTTCGCCATAGGGAAAGCCGCGGTAATATTCCCAAGCATGCCATTCTGGTCGCCGGACGGACTCGTTGAGCGGCTGGTAGGTTTTACTCAGATGGTGCATTTGCCCGAGCACCTGCCCCCAGTTCTGAAAATATTCCTGCATGGGCACGCCTTCGCGGTAACGATAATCGTTATCGGGCATGCGCATGCCGCGCCCCTTGACAAATGAGACAGCGATAAAGGGTATGCCAGCGGCGGGGATGACCTCGATGAGATTGCCATTTTGGGATGGAACGGGGCGGGAGAGGCGCACGCCGTTATCCGCCAGGTAGTTGACGAAATGCAGCTCCGCCTGGATCAATTCCACCGAGCGATCGGGGCGATAGGAGATGCGCAGCACAAGGGGCTGACCCTGGCGCTGATACTGGTAAACCAGGTTGGCGCAGCCTTCGTAGTCATCGAACTTAGAAAGACTATCCCCGGATGTGCCATACAGCCGGCAAGCAGTGTCGAGCACAACCTGCTCGCAGATTTCGGCGATCTGGTCGCGGTCTTTTATATCCATGTTCTAATCCAAATGTTTCAGCCAGCAGTCGCTGTTATAAACCTTGGTGAAGCCGAGGGATTGGTAAAACTCCAGGTCGGCGCCAACGTACGCCACGGTTGCACCCAATTCGCCGCAGCGGCGAATGCCCTCCAGCACGGCGGCTTTCCCAAGGCCCATGCGGCGGTAATCGGGATCAGTGGCAACCGGCTCAACATAGGCGTACTGGTGATGCGCCTCGTAGAACATACCGCAGAAGGCGGCAAAGTTGCCATCGGGTGCCTGTGCGGCAACCTTCAGGTCACGCCGGGCGGTGGGCGTATCGAACATCTTGCGCCGGCTCTCGAGCTCCTCTTCATGGATAGGCGGCTCGCCCTCATGGTCGAAGCCACGCCACAGGACACGGTTGACCTTGCTCCAGTCACATTCCTCGGCCAGGCTGGTCAGGCGGTACCCTTCGGGGAGGCTGGTCACAGGGAAGGGGTGGGGGATGGCGAACTGGTAGAACGGGCGGGTACCCTCAGGATCGATGGTATAACCGCGCTCCTTGACCAGGGAGATGAACGCCTCATCGTTATCGTTGACATAAGCAGCTAGGTACTTCCGTCCATCCTTCTGTGAGATGCCATACAAGTTTGCTTCGGCATGGTCGAGCATCTCCTGGCGCAGAAAGCGGTATGCAGGGTGGAACTGGAAGAAGGCCTCGCCCAATCGCCATTCATAATGGGCGACGGCGACGACCTCCCCACCATCTTCCCAAATCCCGATCTTGCCCAGGGAAGCGCTATCCAGGGATGAGTGGCCGTGCATGTATTCCCAGGCAGGCTCGATCCAATTTCCATCAGCGTTGGCAGGCTGATAATGGCGGATGAGGAATTGGTCCACCAGCCAGTAGTCCTCGGGGCTGTTGTAAGGGCGGAATGTAGCAGTCAACGCACTCTCCTTGCATTTTACTTGGGTCGGAAAAATCACGATTATCTTACCCTAAGTTGCTAAGAAAAGTTCACGATTCACCATCCCAATTTGAGACAGGTGTGACTGCCGGGCTTTAGAAAACTCCCCCACGGCTGCCAGGTCGTGGGGGAGCGGTTTGCCTCATTCGCTGCGGATCAGCATCGGGAGCCTGTAGGTGAACAAGCCGGTGTAGATGACCTGGTTATTGACAGGATCTGGATCGATAAACCCAAGTGGGGGTGTGATGATGATGGTAGCGTTGACGCTATGCCATATCTCGCGATGGGCTGTAACTGTGTAAGTGACTGTGCTGCCAGCGGGGAGATTGACCAGAATATCGTCGATGTCGCCGACGCCGCCGGGAGTGCAAGTGGCCCCGTCGCTGGCAGAGCACTGCCACTGCACATCCGTCAGGGCGTCTGAGATATCCGCCTGCACCCGCGTTCCGCCAGCATCATTGAAGCCAGGGTTATGCACCTCGATGGTGTACTGCATTCCCATGGGGATCAGCATCGGGATCATACTGACCTGCAGATCAGCCATGTAGGCTACGGTGTGGGTGAGCGTACTGCTGGAAGGCAGGAAGTCTACCGCGCCGAGATATTCAGCGGTGATAGGGTGATCGCCCCACGGCAGGGTATGGGTGGTAAAGACTGCTGCGCCATCCGCATCTAATGTGGTGGTGAGCAATGTGGTCGCCCCCTCGCGGAAGACCAGCGTACCGGCGGGGTTGCCGATCGCAGCGCTAACCGTGGCCGTGAAGGTGACCACCTGACCCACCCCGGAAGGGCTGGGCTGCGCCAGCAGATCGAGGGCGGTGGCATACGCAACGGAGGTGACGGTGATGGTAACCTGTCCAGTATCCGTCAGAGCGCCATCAGAGACGATAAAGGTGAATCCATCCACGCCGCTGTATTCGGAAGCAGGGGTATAGGTGAAGACACCGTTGGCTTCGATCAGGGCTGTACCATGCAAGGGGGCGGTCTGGAGTGTGAAGGTAAGCACGGCGCTGTCCGGATCACTGGCAGTCAGCAGGCCAGTGTGAGAGGAATCTTCGGGCATGCTAAAGGAAAGGTCATCCGCTATGGGGGCTGCGGGAATGATGACTGTAACCTGTGCAGTATTGTAGCCGCCGTTGCCATCGGTGATGGTATAGGTAAAGGTATCTGTGCCGCCATAACCTGGGTCGGGTGTGTATAAAACATTCAGATCGTTATCCTGGGCTGCGCCATGGGCGGGCGCGCCAACAGCAGTGACCACGAGCGGATCGAGGTTGGAATCGCTATCGTTGCTTAGAACATCCAGAACATTGTTGCTGCTATCGCTCGAGAGCTCATATTCGTCATCCACTGCCTGCGGGGGCAGGTTAGGCAGGACAAGATTGAAAATGTATGCGGCGCCGGTATTGGTGATGGGATCACCTGGGCCGCCATCCTCGTAAGGCGCGCCGATGGCGACGGTCGCGCCTTGCAATGCGATCAGGCTACCGAATTGGTCGCCGATCTGGGCTTCGGTTGCGCGCAGAATCTGTTCCACCCCAAAACTATCCGGCGAGTGTTGCAATGGGGCGGTCATAAAGACGTAGGCTACGCCAGTGTCTGTGATGGGATCGCCAACGCCGCCATCTTCGTTCGGAGCGCCAACGATCATTGTACCGCCGGACGAGGCCACCGAGCTGCCGAAACAGTCTCCCGCGCCAGCGCCAGGGCCAGCGCTGAGCGTGCCGACCTGGCCCCAATCGGTGGGTGTGCGACCATTTAGGAGAGAGGTGGACTCGAATACGTATGCTGCACCAGCATCTGGAACGAGATCCAGGGGACCATCTTCGTAGGGGGCGCCAACGACCAATGAGCCGCCATCCAAATCCACGTCGCTGCCGAAAGCATCCCCCTGACCAGCGCCAGGCTCAGCGCTGAGGGTGCCAACCTGGCCCCAATCGTTGGTCGCCCGGGTGCCATTATTGGCGAACATATATACTTCTCCGGCTCCGGAGAGCGGGCCGACCGCCGCTCCCGGCGCACCTACGGCAAGGTTATCGCCGTCCAGATCAACAGAACTGCCAAAGGCTTCGTTCGCGCCGGCGCCCGGGTCAGCGTTGAGCGTGCCGACCTGGCCCCAATCAGCGGGGGCTCTGGTGGGAGTAAAGGCGAAGAGATAGACTGCTCCGGCACCGGGGAAAAGGTCATAGTTTGCGCCCGGGGCGCCAATGGCAATGGTGCCGCCATCGATACTGACGCTATAGCCAAAGTGATCGCCATCCTGGGCATCTGAGGCGTAGAGGATAGCGGTCTG
>JAFGBV010000110.1 GCA_016932955.1 Anaerolineales bacterium
CCACAAACGAAAGATTTCTGTTGGGCAGAGTTGCATCATTGAGGATTATGTATTTATTGATGCGCTTTCTCAAAAAGGTGTAGTTCTGGGCAATAATGTGACCATTGCCAAGTATTCCACGATCCAGTGCACGGGTGTAATCCAGGAATTGGGAGTGGGTGTGGATATAGAGGATAATTCAGCAGTTGGGGCTTATTCTTTTCTGGGGGGACAGGGAGGTATTCGAATTGGAAAAAATGTGATCATGGGGCCCAAAGTGAATATCTTTTCTGAGAATCATTGCTTTGACCAACTAGATATCCCTATCCGCCTACAGCCCACGGAACGAAGAGGGGTGGTGATTGAGGATAATTGTTGGATTGGTGCGAATAGCACCATTGTAGATGGGGTAACGATCCACGGCGGGAGTGTGGTGGCAGCCGGAAGTGTGGTGAGCAAAGATGTGCCACCCAATTCGATTGTCGGAGGAGTTCCAGCGCGTGTTATTAAGGAGCGCGGAGCCTGATGAAAATTGCCATGCTGGGCACGCGCGGAATCCCTGCCAGTTACTCGGGTTTCGAAACCTGCGTGGAGCAATTGGGAATGCGCCTTGTGGAGCGAGGCCATGATGTGACCGTGTACTGCCGGAAGCACCATATCACCTATGCTGAGCCAACATATAAAGGCATGCGCTTGATCAAGCTGCCAACAATCCCGAATAAGTATTTGGATACGATAGTGCACAGTTTCTTCTCATCTGTGCACGCGTTGTTCCAGCACTATGATATTGCATTGTATTTCATTGCCGGTAACAGCCTGGTGACCTGGATCCCGCGATTGGTGGGGACCAAGACGATTTTGAATGTCGATGGCCTGGACTGGAAACGGGAGAAGTGGCCTACCCTGGCGAAGAAATATATCCAGTTCGCCGAGTACCTGGCCACAGTGTTGCCAGATGCATACTTGACCGATTCGCATGTGGTGCAGGATTATTATCATGGCGAATACCGCAGTACACCTCCTTATATTCCCTATGGATCTGAGGTGGACGTATTACCGCCTGGAGAGACACTGGAGAAATATGGCCTTGAGGCTGGGAAGTACATACTCTTTGTTGGGCGTCTTGTGCCGGAGAATTGCGCTCATCAGTTAGTGACTGCTTTTCGCCAAATCGACACTGATATGAAGTGTGTAATTGTGGGCGACGCGCCTTATGCAGATGATTACCAGGCAGAGTTGAGGGCATTGGCAGCGAATGATCCGCGGATTGTGTTCACTGGATATGTTTTTGGTAAGGGTTACCATGAGTTGGGCTCGAACGCGGCGATATTTGTAGAGACATCGGGTGTGGGGGGCACGCACCCAGCACTTGTGGAAGCGATGGCTTTTGGAAATTGTGTTGTGGTACATAATACACCAGAAAATCTGGAGACAATTGGGCAGGCGGGTCTATCTTACGATGGTAAAATTGGTGCAGAAAGCCTGAAATCTGTCCTGGTGAATTTGGTGGAAAACCCGCAGGAGGTTATGAGGTATCGTTCACTGGCAAAGGAACGGGCACAAACCAGTTATTCCTGGGAAATTGTGACCACAGCTTACGAAGATCTTTTCAGCCAGATGCTTCGAAAACAGGTCTGACCCTTCTACGCAGGGGAGTTATACTTTCTCGGTTATCTGATCTATGCTGCGCCGCAGTACCAATCTCGTAATTCTTTCTTTCCTACTTGATGTTGCCTCAGTAGTGGGGGCGGTGGGTTTGGCGCGCTGGCTGCGGGTGGAAATGCCGTTTGGGCTGCCATTACCAGATCCGCATCATTTATTTACCTTGCTATGGGAAGCTGCGCTACTCTACCCGGTAGTGTTTTTCCTGTTTTCGCTTTATGATCCAGAGCGAACATATCATGCCGTGGATGAGTACCAGTTGCTCAGCATTGCCAGTTTGATCGCAGCATTGGGCCTGGCGGGGCTGGTGTTTTTCACTGCACGCGATATTTCGCGGCTCTTCCTATTGTATTTCTATGGCAGCCACTTTACCCTGGTGACGCTGTGGCGGGCAGTGGTGCGGCTGGGACGCCGATCTCTGAATGGCCATACGCCAGACCGGCGACGAGTGCTTTTGATTGGTGGGGGTGAGGCGGCGCAGCGCGCCCTGGAGCGTCTGGATGATCTCGCCTGGGCAGGGGTGTCACTGGTAGGTTACCTCACCGATGGCGAGCCGATCCCCAACGCAGGAGAAGATGTGCCATTGCTGGGTGGTGTGGATGATGTGGTGAGGGTGGTGGGTGAACGTGGAATCGATGATGTGTTGGTGGCATTGCCGGCGGAATCATACACAAAGGTCAATGAGCTGGTCGCGCGGCTGATCGATCAACCTTGCAGTGTGTGGGTGGTGCCGGATTATTTCAGCTTGCTGATCTATGGCGGGCATGTGGAAAGCCTGGGCGGTGTGCCAATGATCAGCCTGAAGATGCCCACGCTCACCGGCTACCAGCGACTGGTGAAACGCGTTTTTGATCTGGTTGTCGGGACCCTAATGCAGATCGCCCTCGCACCTGGAATGCTGGTGATTGCCATCGCAATCAAGCTGGATTCGCCGGGACCGGTGATCTTCAAGCAGAAACGCGTAGGTGAGAATGGTCGCCTATTCTGGATGTATAAGTTCCGCACGATGGTGAAGGATGCAGACTCTCGCCTGACGGAGGTGATGAAAGCAGACGCCGATGGCAATTTGGTGCACAAGCGCCCGGATGACCCTCGGGTGACGCGCGTGGGACGTATATTACGCAAGCTCAGTGCAGATGAGTGGCCCAATTTGTTCAATGTGCTCAAGGGTGAGATGAGCCTGGTGGGTCCTCGCCCAGAGATGCCTATTTTGGTTGAGCAATATGCTCCCTGGCAGCGGGTGCGCTTTGCGGTGCCCCAGGGGATCACGGGTTGGTGGCAGGTGAATGGGCGCAGCGATAAGCCAATGCACCTGAATACAGAAGATGATATCTATTATGTGCGGAATTATTCTCTGCTGCTTGATCTGCAGATTCTATACAAAACGGTGTGGGTGGTATTGCGTGGAAAGGGAGCCTATTAGGTGCGAGCGGCGTCGCTGATTTCTACCCTGCGCAGCGAAAAGAATTGGCTGCGGGGAATTTTGCTGGCAGGCCTGGTCCATGGCCTGCTTTTTGTGTTTATCGTGCCGCCCTGGCAACATTATGATGAACCGGGGCATTTTGAATATGCCTGGCTGCTGGCAAACAACCCCGGCTTCCCAGCAGTGGGGGATTATGATCAAGGGATGCGGCGTGAAGTGGCTGCTTCGATGGTGGAGCATGGTTTTTTCAGCGGCGGATTGCCGCTCCCGAATTTGCTCGTGCAAGATTCGCCGGTGTGGATCGGTATTTCGCAAGTGGCAGATCCACCTTTGTATTACTGGCTGGCGGCGCTTCCGCTGCGGCTGGTGCGCACCACCGATATTACTTTTCAGCTCTACCTGGGGAGATTGGTATCCCTGCTCATGTTTCTGGTGAGCCTGATGGCGGCTTACGGGTGTATGACTGAGATCACAAGGCCCGGGCATGCACTGCGCGGGCTTGTACCCCTATCCATGGCGCTACTTCCGGGCTATGTGGATT
Organism: Anaerolineales bacterium; assembly: GCA_016932955.1. The sequence continues at coordinate 3,606 of JAFGBV010000110.1, forward strand.
TAATGACAGCGGTCAACAATGACGTTGGCGCGACGGTGGCTATGAGTTTATTCTTGTGGGCTGGATTGCGCCTGGTGCAGCGTGGATTGACATGGCAGCGGGTAGTAGCGGCAGTCTTTCTGACGGGTGTTTGTGTGTTCATGAAGGCCACCGCTGCCCCGGCAGTTCTGCTGCTGGGCGTAGCACTTTTATTAGCGGCTTTGCCGCAGAGAACGCGCCGGGTCGCCTGGGGAATATGTCTGGCGGTCTGCGTTCTAGCACTGGCTGTAGTCTTGGCAGGAGGTGGGGCAGGGGCGTGGTATCCCTCGTTACCGGAGAGCACAGCCCGGCGCATGGCAGTATCCGATGCGGGCAATCTTAGCCCAGTGGGAAATTGGGCTATGTTACTGAGCCGCGAGGAGGGAGGCACCTCATCTCAGGTGATTCAACCATTGCGGGAAGAGCAAGTCCGTGCGTTGAACGGAAAGACGGTGACACTGGGTGCATGGATGTGGGCAAACCAGCCATTGGCAGGGAGGACGCCAGAGTTGAGCGATGGCGATCAATCCTGGTCTGAAGTAGTCGCTGTGGATATAGAACCGGCATTTTACGCGATTACCCTCACTGTTCCAGAGGAAGCCAGCCGTCTACTGGTGAAATTAAACTCTCCTGCCGGGGATGGCACGGGTGTGCCGCAGTTATATTATGATGGGGTGGTTTTGGTCGAAGGAGATTGGCACACGGAAGAGCCTCCAGAATATATAGACCGACAAGGGGATTGGGTTTACTGGGGGGGAGTAGAAGTGGAAAACCTGGCGCGCAATGGTTCTTTTGAGCAGGGTGGGTTGCGGGTTAAAACAAAGTTTGACCGGTTTATCCTGGATAGAGGTCGTTTTCAACCATCGTTGATCTTAACTTCGCTGGCAGATCTGGATGGGTCGGCATGGTATTACCAGACTGCATTCGAGAATATGCAACGTTCTTTTTGGGCCAAGTTTGGCTGGGGGCATGTGCTTCTAAAAGGGTCAAATGCCTACTTAATCCTGGGCTTGTTCACAACCATTGGAGCGGCAGGTGCTTTGTTCGCCCTCTGGCAACACCGGCAGGAGCTGCCTTGGCATGGGCTGGTGTGGTTGACGATTGCAGCAGTTGTTGTTTGGGGCGTGGCATTAGGACGTGGGATTGGATCGCTCACCGGGGAGGTATTTATCCCAGGGGCGCGTTACGCTTACCCGGCAATTGTGCCTACGATATTATTGCTGGCAGGTGGGTGGTGGAAGATGCTAAGGTGGATCAGGCTGCCTGATTGGGGTAGAGGACTGTTGTATGGGGGATTGTTTGTTGCATTGGACGTTTGGGCGTTTGTGAGTATTGGGCGATTTTATACCGTTCCTTGACATCCGCAAGGTGGATGGCTATAATCTGCTTCGCATTGCGGGTGTTGCCAAGTGGTAAGGCAGTAGCTTCCCAAGCTACCATTCGACGGTTCGAATCCGTTCACCCGCTCAACAACGATGAACAGAGCAACTCTTGCGGTTGCTCTGTTTATATTTAATCCAAAGATTACAAAAGTATAACAATGTTGGCTCCTGTGAGGATGATTTGCAATGGTGATGTAATGTGGAGCGAGGAGGTCAATGTTAGAATGCCTTATTAAGGCATTCTATAAGGATGAGCGAACATGGAAAATCTAACAATCTTGTACGTTGAAGACAATCCGGAAAATCGCTTGCTAGTGCGGCGTGTGCTGATGGCTGAAGACTTCGCTGTGGATGAGGCAGAGTCTGCCGAGGAGGCGCTCGATTACTTGAAGAGCAAGCGCCCAGATCTAATATTGATGGATATCAATATGCCTGATGTAGATGGGTATACATTGACAGCTCGTTTACGTCAGAATCCACAGTTAAACGGTGTGCCAATCATTGCGCTTACGGCAAATGTAATGAAGGGGGACCGCGAGCGAACGCTGGAAGCAGGATGTGATGGCTACATTCAAAAACCGATCGATGTCGACTTGCTTCCCCAGCAGATTCTTCGCTTTTTGAAAGAGGTGGGCCGTGTCTGATATAACGATCTCTCCCAGTGACAGTAATGTTCAGGGCCAGGGGGTGCGCAAGGATGTAATCCCAAAAGACGCGACAGTGCTGGTGGTAGAAGATAATGTGTCTAACTTTGTGTTGATTGCCCGTATGCTGGGGTATATGGGCATTCATTGCGAATGGAAAACATCTGGTTATGAGGTCGTGGAGTATGCGGATACACTGCCGCGCCTGGACTTGATTCTGATGGATATTCGCTTGCCCTACGAAGATGGTTATGGGGCATTACGTAAGATCCGCGCTTCGCAAGCATTGAAGGATACATTGGTTGTAGCAGTAACGGCTGAAGCAAGCGTTGAACAGATGAATAAGGCCCGGGCTTCTGGGTTTGACGGGTTCTTGGGCAAACCTCTGGACATGGATCGCTTCCCAGATCAAATCCGCCGTATCCTGGCTGGTGATGCGGTTTGGGAGTTGAGTTAGTTCGAACGGATGATGCTATGACAGACCTTCCCGCTTTGGACTCTTCTGCGCTACCAACCGGCAAGCAATTTACGCCGGAGATGCTGGTCAACCGCCTGGGTGAGTATCTGCTAGAAAGCGGGGTGATTAAACCAGCGCAACTGCAGCAGGCATTGGATTATCAAAAGGAGCTTGCACCAGAACGTCATGTTTTACTGGGGCAGGCTCTTTTAGAACTCGGATTGATCGACCGGGATACACTAGATCAGGCGGTGACACGCCAGCTTCTTGCATTGCAGAGTGCACTGATGGAAGCGAACCGTGGCCTGGAAGAGCGGGTACAGCAGAGAACCATGGATCTGGAGCATAGGCTGGTACAGATCCGCACGGCAGCAGATATCACCCAACTGGCAATTTCAGCTTCTAGCTTGAATGAATTGCTGCGTCGGGCGGTGGATCTGATCGTTGAACGGTTTAGTTATTACCTGGCTTCAATCTTCCTGGTTGATGAAGCTGGTGAGGTCGCCACATTAAGCGAGGCCAGTGGCGCATTGGGGAGAGATTTGATGGCAAAGGGCGTGAAGATTATGGCGGGATCACGCTCGATTATCGGTTGGGTGTTGGCGCATCGAAAAGTGCGGGTGGCTGCCGAAGTGGGGGATGACTACTTCTATCTGCAGGATGAACGCCTGTCCACAACACGCTCGGAGGTTTGTATTCCTCTATTGGTTGGTGATAAGTTGTTGGGAGTACTGGATGTTCAGCACAGCGTGGAAAATGCCTTTGACCCGGATGCGATAGCGGTGCTGCAGGTAGTGGCTAATCATATCGCTTCTGTGATCCAAAACTTCCGCTTGCTGCAAACCACGCAGGCAAGCCTGAATGAGTTGTCCTCGCTGTATTATGCCAGCTACCAACTGGCGCGAGCGGAAAAGATAGAAGATATCACCATGGTGGTGAGCACTATTCTGGAGGGAGTGCCCTATTTTGCGATGTTCCTGCTGCCAGAGCGCACAATGATGCGGGTGGTGACCGTGCATGAACCGGGACTTCCAGAATGGGGAATGGCAGGCAAACCGAGAATTTATCCCGATACGTTGGATATCAATCCGCTGGAGCTGGATAATATTTTCCATAGTTCTGAGGGGAGAACAGGGCAATTCCTACAGGAGGGGGCGGTTGAGGGTGAACTTTATTGGGTGGTCGAATCTTTGGCTAACTCGGAGAAGGCAGTCGTTATTCCCGAAGCGCTTATGACAATCATGCGCCAGGCGGATATACGCTCGCTGGCCTTGATCCCCAGCCGGCGCTCGGGCAAGCTTGATACATTACTGGTCTTGGGTGGTTTACATGAGGGCGGTTTTGCGCAGAATGTGCTGCAGGCGAATGCAAGCCTGGCAGAATTGGCGGCGACGGCGATGGAGAAGGTGAGGGCTTCGCAACGGATGGAAAAGCAGATGGGAGCTCTATCGACATTGAATACCATTAGCCAGGCAGTCTCTGTGGAGACGGATTTGAATTCGCTGTACCAGGTGATCCACCGCGAGGTGGTGGAGGTGATGGGTAGTGTCAACTTTGCCATTGCCATCTATGATCAGGAAAAAGATACGATTACAGTGCCCTATATGTATGATTTGCAGGAAGTGCGCAGTGTGCCGGCATTTCCTTTGGGAGAAGGACTGACTTCTATCATAATCCGCACGCGTAAACCGTTGATGCTTGTGGAAGATACAGAGCGCAAAACCATGGAGCTTGGCGCCAAACTGGTAGGAAAGCCTGCAAAATCCTGGTTGGGTGTGCCATTGCTCGTGGCAGGTGAGGTGTTAGGGGCGATCCTGGTGCAGGATTTGAACCAAGAAGGCCGGTTTGACGAGGACGATATGCGCTTGATGGAGACGCTAGCATCGCAGGTTGCGGTTGCTGTGCGTAATGCGCGTTTATTGGAAAGCACCTACCGGCAAGCGGAGCGCGAGCGCTTGTTGTTTGATATCACCAACCGAGTGCGCACATCGCCGGATATCCCTCGTATTCTGGAAGCGACCACACGTGAGCTGAGTCGAGCGCTGGGAGCGCGCCGTGCTACTATTAAACTGGGCACAGATATTGTAACCCCTCTTGTCCAGGCTGTTTCTCTTCCTGAGGAGAAGTTAGTCGCAGAGGAAGAGAAAGGGAACGCACTGCCGCTTACCCAGCCCCCGCCGCAATCGGGCTCTGAGAGTGACGGGAAAGAGGGAGAGGAGGAGCAGGCTTAATGAAACGTCCATTTTACCGTCGACCGATTGCCAGGCGAAATGATGCGCGTGGTACTTCACAGTCTCAAAGAGAATCTGGCACATTCCAGACTCTGGATGAGTTGCGTGAGCGCATTCTGAATGTGATGCTGTACGGCTTGCTGTTGGTGGGTACGATCACATTAATCTCGAACTTGATCACGGATATCCCGCAGGGAAACTGGGGCATCATTATAGTTTATGTGATTGCATTTGCATCAGTGCTGGCGATCACTTTTCTCCGGCGCATTCCATTCCAGGTGCGAGCGTATGGGATTGTGGTGTTGGCATATGTTCTGGGTGTCGCTGCTTTTGTTCAGGACGGTATTGCTGGAAATGGGCGAGTATGGATGCTGAGCAGTGCAGGGTTGGCAGCAATCTTGCTGGGGCTAAACGCCGGGATTGCGACATTGGTTGTGAATTCGCTCACCCTGCTGGCGATTGGGGGTATGTTCAGCCTGGGCTGGTTAGCACTGCCTGATCCAGCAACCATGCCACAGGCAGGGGTATTTGCTGACTGGATCAGCACAGGTTCTGTGTTCTTAATGGCGGCAATGATCGTTGGGATTGCATTGGCAGTGTTGATTAATGGGCTAAATGCCAACCTGGAGAAGGAGCGTTTACTTTCGGATAATTTGAGTTTTGATCGCCAGCAATTGGATGACCGCACGCATGAACTGGATCGACGCCTGGTGCAAATTCGCACTGCTGCAGAAATTACCCGGACTCTGGGAGTGGTATTGGACCCTAACCTGCTCTTACAACAGGTGGTGGATCTGGTGCGCCAGCGATTCAATCTTTATTATGTGGGTGCGTTCCTGCTGGATGAGCGCGCTGAGTATGCTGTGCTGAGTGCTGGTACAGGCGAGGCGGGGATGAAGATGGTAAGCGCGGGACATAAACTGCCGGTGGGTGGGGCTTCCATGATCGGATGGACGATCGCCAACCGACAACCACGCATCGCCCTGGATGTTGGCAAGGATGCGGTACGTTTCAGTAACCCATTGTTGCCCAAGACACGATCCGAGATGGCGCTGCCACTGCTCAGCAGTGACCAGGTGTTTGGCGCCCTTTCTGTGCAATCTGCACAACCCGAAGCGTTCGATGATGATGATGTGGCTGTGCTACAGGGAATTGCAGACAGCCTAGCAACTGCTCTCCAAAATGCGCGTTTATTCCAACAAGCTGAGCAGAACCTGGCAGAAATTCAGGCGCTCAACCGGCAGTATGTGGCGGATGCCTGGAAAGAAATTTCGCTCCAACCGGCAGTATCTCAGTACGTGTATGAAAATGAGGGATTTATTGGTCCAACGGAGGGGCTGAAATCCTTGAATCTGCCGATTACCTTGCGTGATCAGGTGATTGGTCAACTTGTATTAGAGACCGATCGCGCAGAACTGGCACCGGAGGAAGTCGCATTGTTGGAGCAAGTCACCACGCAAGCAGCGCTGGCTATGGAAAATGTACGCTTGCTGGAGGAAACACAACGGCGTGCAGGGGAAGAAAGCCTTCTGGCAGGTGTGGTGCAAAAGGCACGCTCTTCTGCAGATATTCAGGCGATCTTGCGCACTGCGCTGGGCGAATTGGGAAGTGCGCTTAGCGCTGTCGAAGGGGAGATCAGCCTGAGGCCGGGCAGGCAGGTTGGGGAACAAAGCGGGGTGGGTGGTAGCATGCCCCCAACGGGTGGAGATGGGAATGATGGAGGCGGCAAATTATGAATATTCGCACCCGTTTGATATGGGCTATGGTGGTGATCAGCCTGGTGCCGTTGGCAGTATTGGCATTCTCCTCCAACCTGGCGCTGGACGAGATGATTGCCAAAGCAGGACAAGAAGCGCAAGATGCGCTGGAGAAGGAAGGCAGGCAATCGATCTTGCAGGTGGCCAATGCGGTAGCCGGTCAGATGCGCCTGTATCTGTATTTGCACCCCGAGCTGGATCTTACGGACATGGATGCAGTGCAAAGGGATTTGGGGCTGGCTGATATTGCTGTGCAATCGGTAGGTGTGACGGGCTATACGGCGGTATTCGATTCGCAGGGGATCACACGATTTCACGCACAGCCCGAGAATATTGGTTTGGATATGTCGACACTAGCAGAGGAACTGCCAGACTTCTGGGGGATCTTTGAGGCGGCATTAGATGGTTCTCCATCAGAAGGATATTATGAATGGATCGATTCTGATGGGAGCGTGCGGCAGAAGTTCATGGTGATCGTGCCAGTGGAAGGGACAGAGCTGCGTGTAGCAGCAACAACATATATTGATGAGTTTGCACAGCCAGTGGAAGAACTCTCCCAGCGCCTGAACAAGGCAGCCGGGGGTGTACGCCTGCGCTTGCTGGGGATTGGCGCGCTGGGGGTGATCTTTGCAGCAGGAATGGCGTTATTCTTTGGCATTCGCCTGACCAGTCCGTTGCGAGATATGGCAGAATCAGCAGAGCAAGTGGCTCAGGGAGATTGGGAGGCGATTCGCGTTCTGCCAGAACGGACTGAACTGGGAGCATTAAGCCGTTCGCTCTATGCGATGACAAATCAATTGCGCACCACGCAGATGAATCTGGAACGAGATGTGGAAAGCCGTACGAGTGAGTTGAGCCGGCGAACCGGTCAACTGGAGGCAGCAGCCGAAGTAGCGCGAGAAGCGGCAGCGATCAGAAACCTGGATGAATTACTTACACAGGTCACGCTACTTATTTTTGAGCGATTCAAGTTCTATCATGTAGGTATTTTCCTGGTGGATGAAGCGCGGAAATATGTCATCTTACGAGCGGCCAATAGCGAAGGTGGCAAACGGATGTTGCAGCGGGGGTATCAACTCAGGCTGGGACAGGAGGGCATTGTTGGCTGGGTGGCAAATGCTGGCCGACCGCGGGTGGCTTTTGATGTGGGTGCAGATCGGCAGTACTTTAAGAATCCGGATCTACCCCAAACACGTTCAGAGGCTGCGCTACCCTTGCGCATCCGCGAGCGGGTGATTGGTGTGCTGGATGTGCAGTCAACGGAGTCTTCTGCATTTGTGCCAGAGGATATTGGTGTTTTGCAGATCATGGCAGATCAAATTGCCCTGGCGGTAGAAAACACCCGTTTGTTTGAGGAAACCCAGCAGACGATTCAGGCAATGAACCGCTTGTATGGCCAGCAGACCCAAGAAGCCTGGCAAAAATACTTGAGCGAGCATCCGGTGGCTTTCCGATATACACG
>JAFGBV010000111.1 GCA_016932955.1 Anaerolineales bacterium
CTTCGCCCAGGATCTGCGCCAGCCCTATCGCATCTCTCCTAACGATCTTTGGCAAGGCGGACAGCGAATTCTCACCGGCATCTTCCGCAAATTTGTGCTTGCCGACACCCTCGCCCTGGTTGCCCTCAACGCGACCAACGCAGCCCAGATTCAATCTGCTGGCTGGTTGTGGGTATTGCTTTACGCTTATGCCCTGCGCATCTACCTTGATTTCTCCGGTTATACAGACATTGCCATCGGTTTGGGTCGCTTGCTTGGATTCCATCTGCCAGAAAACTTTGAACATCCTTATCGCAAACAGAACCTGACTCTTTTCTGGAATTCCTGGCACATCACCCTCGCCCAGTGGTTCCGCGCCTATTACTTCAATCCCCTCACCCGCGCTTTGCGCACAGGCCGTCGCCGGCTATCATTGCCCCTGATCATCCTCATCGGCCAGATCACCACCATGTTGCTCATCGGCCTGTGGCATGGATTCACCTGGAACTTCGCTATCTGGGGCTTATGGCACGGGCTCGGCTTATTCGCCCATAATCGCTGGTCAGAGTTCGTTCGCCCGCATCTAGCCGGAGCAGAACACCCCTCCCACCTGCAACGCATCCTGCAAATCAGCGGCATTTTGCTCACCTTCCATTACGTCACCCTCGGCTGGGTCTGGTTTGCTTTACCATCTGTTGATCTATCACTTAAAACGCTGCTCGGCCTGTTTGGTGTGGAAATTTGACTATGAAAGAAACCCTCGTCACACCACATACTGCATCTTCACCCTCCCCGGCACGTATCATCCTCAAGGGGCTGTTCCTCTTTTTATTGCTCAACCTCGTATTTGCCGCGGGTGATTCTCTGCCCCTGCTCGGTCGCATCTCGGCGTATCATATCTTATTTCCTCCCAGGCTCCGCCTCCCCTATGGCGAAAAGCCAGACCAGGCCTACAACTTGAGCCTGTATAATCTCCCGGCGATGTTCGCATCCCATGAGATTGCCTCACCCAAGCAAGCGGGGGAATTTCGCGTCATCCTCATCGGCGATTCATCCGTGTGGGGTTTCTTGCTCCCGCCAGAAGATAGTCTCTCTGCCCAGCTCAATGCGGCGCAAATTCACACGCCCCAGGGTGAGAATGTGCGCTTTTACAATCTGGGCTACCCCACCATGTCGCTCACCAAGGATCTGCTCATGCTGAACCAGGCTTTGGCTTACCAGCCCGACTTGGTCATCTGGCTGCTCACCCTCGAATCCTTCCCCCTCGATAAGCAGTTGGATTCCCCCATCGTCCAAAACAACCCCCAGCCAGCCCGGCACCTTATCCACGATTACAACCTGCCCCTCGACCCCTACCACCCCGCTTTCCATCAGCCCTCCTTCTGGCAACGCACCATCATCGGTCAGCGCCGCAACCTTGCCGATATCTTCCGCCTGCAGGTCTACGGCATCCTCTGGGCTGCCACCGGCATCGACCAGTTCTATCCCCCCGATTACGATCCCCCCCAAGAAAACCTGGAGGCAGACCCCACTTTTCACTCCCTCCAGCCTCCTACCCTCTTCCGCAACGATCTTGCCTTTGAAGCCATGGCTGCCAGCGCAGCCATGACCGGAGAGTTGCCTGTCCTTTTCATCAATGAGCCTATCTACATCAGCCAGGGTGAGAACAGCGATATCCGGTATAATTTCTTTTATCCGCGTTGGGCATACGACCAATACCGCCAGTTTCTTGCCCAGGCTTGCCAGGATAACGGCTGGCCTTGCCTGGACTTATGGAACCTTGTGCCCGCTGCGGAATATTCCAATAGCGCAATCCACCTCACTGCTGCGGGAGAGCAAATCCGCGCCCGTGCAGTGCAGCAGTGGCTGACAGAATGGCTTCAAACCGATGACCAGTAACCGTGCAAATCACCAGATCGTGATTCCCATAAGCATCCGACATCGATCAGATCATCATTTGCCTATTCTTCCATTGTTTCTCTTGCTCGGCGGTCTTTGTCTCCTCGCCGCCTGCGCAGAGACTCCTCCCACCCAATTCACCCCCAGCACGCCGGTCATCCTGCCATCTGTAGAACCCACCAGCACACCCGCGCAAAGCGATACCTTATCTGCCTCGCCAACCTCACCGCCGCTTTCCCAACAAACAAACCTCCCTAATCCCGCCGCCTCCGCTACCAGCCAGCCCACTGTCGTTGGCGTTGATGCGCCTCCCCCGCCAACACCCCGCCCAACCCTCGCTTATGACGAGTGGATGGAGCTCCCGATCATACCGGTCATCTCCGACCGCGCCCGGCAAATCTACCAGCAGGGCTTATCCCTCGGCCGCGACCCTCGCGCCTTCTCCAAAGTCGGCGATTGCCAGGTGAACACCGACCGCTTCCTGGAAGCATTCGATATTGCGAGTGGTTATAACCTCGGCGAATATGCCTCCCTGCAAGATACCATCGACTGGTTCCAAGGCTCCTTCTCCCGGGACAGCCTGGCAGCCCGTGATGCCATGCGCGCCGAATCCTTGTTCTCCCCCCTCTTCGCCGATCCCAAACTCTGCCAGCCCGCCGAAGGTCCCCTGGCTTGCGAATACCGCCTGCAAAACCCCAGCATCGCCATCATCAGCATGGAACAGACCTGGTCTCCCTCCATCGACCTTGAAAAATATGAACAATACATGCGCCAGGCAATCGAATACACCATTTCACTCGGCATAGTGCCCATCCTGGCGACCAAAGCCGATAACCTGGAGGGCGATCACCAGATCAACAATATTATCGCCCACCTGGCCTGGGAATACGAAATCCCCTTGTGGAATTTCTGGCTTGCTGTGCAGCCCCTTAAAAACCATGGCCTGGTGGCAAAAACCCCCACCGGCGAGCCGGACCTCTTCCACCTGACTGTAGGATATAATTACGATTTCAGCCAGCCCACTCGGCGCTGGACGGGCTACACTGCCCGCAATCTCACCGCCCTGCAATCGCTGGATGCTCTCTGGCGTAGTGTCACCCAACCCTGATACGCGCCGATAACCTCACCGCAAAGGAACAGAAACATGAACTCGTCAATCATAGACACGTTAGCACAATTCATCACCAACCAAATTCTCAAACAACCTAACCGCGTGCTTGCCCCCACGGAGAAAATCATCTCCAGCGGGTTGATCGACTCTTTCAACCTGGTCGACCTGTCCATTTTCGTCGAAGAAACATTTGGCGTACGCATAGAAGATACCGAGCTCAATGCCGACACTTTTGACTCCCTTGAAGCCCTCGCCGAACTGATCAACCAGCGCCAGTAACCCTTATGACAACACTACCACAGCGCTTACACAGCATCTACCAATCCTCTCCAGATCAGCCTGCCATCCGCCTGCTCTATAACCAGAAACCAGAAGAGCTTCTTACCTATCGTGACCTCTTGCATGGCGCAGGTGGCTATGCCCAAGCGTTAGCCGAAGCAGGCATCCAGCCAGGTGAAGTGGTCATTCTGATCCTGCAGCACAGCCAATCGCTGGTGTTCTCCTTCTTTGGCGCCATCCTGCATGGATCGATCCCTTCCATCATGCCCTTCCTGACTGAGAAGCTCTCCCCAGAACAATACCGCCATTCGCTGGCAGCCCTGTTCGAGATCACCCGCCCTGCTGCCGTCGTCACCTACCCGGAGTTCCTTGGCGAAGTGCAAGATTCCATCCCCGCCAATTCCTCCATCCGTCGTGTTCTTATTTCAACCGATGTGCATCCTGTTCCGCATCTGGAATTCAACCAACTGGCTGGCTTGACCCGTAGCGAGGAAGATACTGTCCTCTTGCAGCATTCCTCCGGCACCACAGGCTTACAAAAAGGCGTAGCCCTCTCCCATCAGGCAGTCTTCAACCAACTGGATAGCTACTCCGCCGCCCTCCGCTTGAATTCGGAAGATGTAATCGTCTCCTGGCTGCCCCTTTACCATGATATGGGCCTGATTGCCGGATTCATCATCCCTATCATCAGTAAAACACCCCTCATTCTGTTGTCGCCTTTCGACTGGGTGCGCGCCCCTTACAGGCTCTTGCAAGCCATCTCCCAATATCGCGGCACACTTGCCTGGCTGCCGAATTTTGCCTATAACTTCTGCGCCCAAAAAATCCGCTCTCGCGATCTAGAGGGCGTTGACCTCTCCTCCTGGCGCGCCGTGATCAACTGCTCCGAGCCAATGTATTGGTCCAGTCATCAAATGTTCCTCGAGCGCTTCCAGCCCTATGGCTTGCCCCCCGAATCCCTGGCAACCTGCTACGCCATGGCGGAAAATGTATTTGCCGTCACCCAGGGAGGCATCGATTCTCCGGTCACCGTCGATGTGATCAGCCAGCGCGGCCTGCTCACCGAGCGCGTCGCCCGCCCCCCTGCCGCCGATGAGCTTTCGATTCGCATGCTCTCTGCAGGTCCGCCCATCGCCAACGTGCGCGTGCGCATCTTCGATGATAAACGCCATGAATTGCCCGACCGCCACCTCGGGGAAATCGCCCTCCATAGCAACTGTATGCTCAGCGGTTACTACCAGCGCCCCGAATTGACCGCCAAAGCCTTTCACGATGACTGGTATCTTACCGGAGATTTGGGTTACATTGCCGAAGGTGAGGTATATGTCACCGGGCGCAAGAAGGATCTGATCATCGTCGGCGGTAAGAACATCTATCCCCAAGACCTGGAAGCCCTCGCCAGCGAAGTACCCGGCGTGCACCCGGGCCGTGTGGTGGCCTTTGGTGTGGCCAATGAGAATACCGGTACTGAGGATGTGGTCATCATCGCCGAAATTGAGAAAAACCGTACCAGTGCTGCCAATCCCCAAAGCATAGCCGATGAGATCCGTCTGCGTGTAACACGCGGTTCAGATGTAGCCCTGCGTTTTGTCAAGCTGGTCGAAAGAGGCTGGCTGCTGAAAACAAGCAGCGGTAAAGTCGCCCGTAGCGCCAA
>JAFGBV010000112.1 GCA_016932955.1 Anaerolineales bacterium
CCGGCGGCAGGTGCAGCAGTTGGGTTACCAGCGGTGAATAGACCAGACCCCAGAAGATGCGCACCCCCAGCGCCAGGATGAAGCCCAATAGCCAGAAGTAAGCGACCAAATGGCTCCGCTTTGGCGGCGCATCCTGCCACAACATCTCCTCGTCAACCAACAACAGGGGTAAAGCGATGAAACTGCTGTAAGCCAATGTATAGTATGCCAATACAATGGGGGCGAGGAAGAATTGCGGCGATAGGATTACCGCCGTGAGAACGCCGGTAAAGATCAGCCCTTCGGTCAGGCTTACCCCCCCTGCCAGGAAGAACACCTCTCGAAAGGAGAGCTGGTATTTTCTGATCATCAGATAGGCGATGTAGGCCAGCGGAATGTAATCGCCTTGCGCCAGGATGAATGAGGGCAGGGTCTGCGGGTGGATGCCGCCGATCCCTTCACCGGTCACGGTCAGGCTGGCTTCGAACAGCATCCCAAACAGCCAAACGAGAAAGATATAGGCTGCCGGTGCCCAGCGCTTTGGCAGGGCGAGCTTCTTCCTCAGCGCCCAGCGCTGGTTTGCCCACAGGCCAAAGATCATCAGGCCGTAGAGCGCCAGCTCTGTGAACCAGTACGGTGACCTGATCTCATCGCTCCCAGTGAGATTGAGGAGCATAAAGAGCAGGCCCACGCCGATCCAGATCTTCACAAGGTACAATGCACTTCCTCGCCCGAAAAACACCACGTTCTGCCAGGTAAGCAAGCCACCCGGATTCCACGTCGAATAAATTTTGCCAACATTTTTACCACAGAGGGATGATGGTTATGGCGGAACTCATTCAATTTTAGCATCATTTCCTCCATTTTTGTATTCATCAGCAATAGGCAATAGGTTGAACAAAGATGTTATTGCGATGAACGTCGTTTGCGACAAAGAGCCCCATATATGGCAGAAATTTGCTTCGTTGTGCACTCAATGACAGTGATGGGAAAGCTGCAGATGTTCAAGCTATTCTTGACGATTACAGAAACGAGCCATTTTTATACCAAAAGTGGGAGTGTTATCAAATTTTCTTTCTTTGATAAATTAGACGACGTAGAATCTGGGTACAAAAGACTACTTCAGCGCCTCAAATGGCGCTTTGAAGCAGATCATCGGCTCAATTGGTAAGGTTCAACGTTGCTGGGACTTCATCCCAGCGGAAAACGCATTCTCAAGTTAGCGGAAGGCAAAGCTCTCATAAACTCTTCTATTTGCTTCCGGCCAAAAAACGGAAATTTGCCCCAACGGGCCACAGGCTCCAGTAAACCGCATTCAAGCCAGCGTTTCACGGTAACAGGGCTAATCTTCAGAGAATTGATGATTTCAGCTTGTCCAAACCATTAATTTCCTTCGATGATCATTTGGGCAAGTTGGTCAAGATCGTCGCCGAGAAAAATCCACTGGTCAAAACGCTCATCAAACTCATCTTCTCGAAATGCTTGTAAGGTGCCCGTCACAACTCCCGCAATCAACGACGCCACAGTAACACCAAATCCTTTCATGTAGTCCGACGCAGAAATCAAATCCAACCTGTATTGATCGAACTTATTCATCACTGGTAGTTTGAACGTCTCGTTGCCCATGAAATCGATGACTGATTGCCAATTGAACAACCAATCTTCGCTTCCGTCCGCTGCAATTGGCCCTCGCTCAGTAATAAAGAAGCCCATCTTGGCCAAGTCGATCACGGCTTCAGGCGGGATCCCAAGCACCCGGCCAGCACGATCAGGGGACAAGCTTTGCCTCCAACTATCAAATATCAACGCCACATCGCGGCGTCTAACCCAAACCGGTAGAGACGCCTTTGATGCGAGAGAGGTAAGTTTTCCGGCCTGGATCAGGCGGTAGATGATATCATCATTCACACACAGTGCGTCCGCGGCACGTTCAACGGTCATATATTCGAAACGTCTGGAAAGCTCGGGCCTCTTCGGAGAAGGTTTGGTGGGGTCATTCTCTCTCTGCTCAATAAACTGTCGGTAAGCTTCCTGTACGAACTCAAATTCTGGCAAGCGCCATTGGTACTCCAACCAACGGTAAGCCAGACGGTCAAGACCCACACCATCGAAACGCCTGTAGTGGCGCGTCGTGTAAGCCCGGTATTCACTCAAAAAATCGTAAAACCCATTAGGCCAATCCACTAATCCTTTGAAGGCGGTGGCATAGAGAACATACGAACTGGTGGGCTTCAGATACCTCTTTGACCAATACCTCGACGGTTCAGCCTCTTTTGGGAGCATATCCGACCAATACAGATAATTCCAATTCGTGCGGTTTTCCAGGCTGGAATACAGACCGAATAAGATGCACCATAAAACCTCTGGGGGATGATCAGGCAAGCCCCATTCTGGAGACCGCGTGAAAGAAGATAAACCCAGCCAGGATGAAATGGCTTCCTGGACAAATACCCCAAAGGAATCATCCCGAATTGGAATTGGAGGAGCGGTAGCCAAATCGGCCTCACAGGCATCACAATGTCGTTTCACCAAGTCCACCATATTCAGTCGTTTGCCGCACTGCCAACAATCCTCAAGCAGAAAACATCGATGGTTAAGACAGATTGCCACAGCTTCAGGGAACCATCCAAGACGATGGTAGGCAGCTTCGGCCAAACATAGTGGACAATACTGAACATCATCCTCCGCACGGAAATCGTCCCGGAGATTCTTGTCAATCAAAAGGAGAGGCTGTTCGTTTAGCAAGATCACTGTTTGGTTTGTACCCATCAAATTCATCCTGGGTGCAAAACGATGAATACTGGCGGATGCCAACTGCTCAACCGTTGTTCCCGTAAGCGTTGCCAATATCTCGAACGTTTGAGGCTGGGTTGGACAGCCCAACGAATCGCAAATCCCCAAGGAAGCCAAACGTTGAGTGCAGAAGCCGGTAAATAAACGGGGTGGATCATATCTGTTGGCAAGCATCAAGCGAGCTAATAGAGAGGGCAGTGATTCGCCAGGCAACCAGGGTACCCGGCAGAGACAAGGCCGCAGACTGCCAACCTTGAGCATGATCTCGCCTACTTGGTGGTCAGAGTTGCCGCAATAGAAGGTGGACGCTTCTGCTGCAGGCCATCGGATGAGGATTTGTTTTTGTCAGCAGGGGGATTGAAAGTCTCGTTTCCTGGTTCAAATGGATTGATTTTGATTCGCAGGTGTTTCCCAATACGTTTTTCGAACGAAATAACCAGGTCGGTCAGATCAATAACCGACCGCCCGTTTTCTGAGGCAATCAGCGCCGCATAGCGCATCAGGTTCATCATATGGCCGACCACACCATCGGTTGCATAGTGAAGCCGATAAAGTAATTCTGTTCTGGGCAGTTGCCTGGAGAGTGGCATCCCCACTGCTTTCTCGGTGTACAGTACGAACATAGCAAACTCTTTGAGGCTATCCTGATCCCGGGCATCCCAAGCGAAGGGATGGAGAGTTTCTCTGAATGCAAATAAACGGGACAGTTGGGGGTTGGCTTGCAAGATGCGATCAACCTTTCCGTCCAACCCAATCACCAAAAAAGGCACATCGGTTTGCTTGATCAACATCTTGAGCCAGTCTGAAACGGTTGCCAGAATGTGATTCGTCTCGGTGTCGATCAAGTTGGAGAATTCGTCCAGAATAACCAATTCCACTTCACAGACGCGGATAAAGTGAATCAGGCGAGAATTCATCGACCACAAAGTTCCTCTTCCAGCCAGCGGATCCCCCAATTGTTCCAATAACGCGGCGGCTGTCCCTTTGACTGTAGCCGGGGATGGAATCTCAGCATAGAAAACCGGGATGACAGTGCCGCTCTGGGTTTCGCACCGCGGAATAGCAGCCGCATAATCCTTGACCAATGTTGACTTTCCGGCGCCCGTTACCCCTTCCAGAGACATGCATTGAGGTTCCCCAGCGATCTTAGATAAGCTTTGGCAACGTCGGATCTCCTGGTGCAGTTCCTTGAAACGTGGGTAACGGATGAGGGCGGTGTGCGCTTGCTCTAGTTCCGAAGGAAATGGATCATCGGCTATCATATCGTCACCGGCTTTCTCAAGAAGTTTTTCGCACTTCTTCTTGGGCGATCTTCAGCAAACCATCTGGCACAAGTTCCCAACCATTGTCATCGGCGTCTGGCAGGCGTAAAATGAAATAGGAATGGCTATCTCGGATTTTAATTATGGGTATGGACCTCGACGTAGAGGAGATTTAGTAGATCGCCGGGAAAATATTGTTTGGGATCTGATGAATTATAAATCTAGTTTATGGCTTTCGCCTTTTACTTGGGAGTCGTGGATAAACAACCCAAGGCCACCGGATATATCAGCCCAATATTTAACTATTAACAATGAAGCACCTGATTACCTGTATGTTTCTGGCTGGGTATCATCTGAGGATGTGGCTGGTTTTAATCCTGTTTGGAAAGGTGACATGCCTATCAGCCCTCCAATTGGGGATTATTGTATCCATGCCTTGGATAATAGTGGCATTGAGATCAACTCGGTTTGTTTTGCTATAAATTTCTCTGATCCCGAATCTGGCAATCCCACTGATGTCGGTTATTTCTTGGCATCATTACCCTATAATCTGGAAATATCACAACTTCAGCTTACACACAACGGGTCAATACTAAATGGGATTGTAGCGAATTCCCCACCCACTGTAACATTAACCCACCCAAATAATGGTGGAATATTAGCAGGTGACCTCTACATTACCTGGACTGGGTTTGATGCCAATTCGGATCCTTTGCATTATCGTGTGTTATTTAGTCCAGATTATGGATCAACATGGAATGTTTTGGCGTCTAATTTGACAGGTAGCACTTATTTGGTAGATGTCGCTGACCTTCAAGGGACCGGTGGGGGATTGTTCAGGGTGATGGTATCTGATGGATTTAGTGTGGGCGAGGATCAGAGTGATGCATACTTTTCTATTGCTGGCAAACCACCTGTGCTCACTGTCAGCTCCCTGTTGAATGGAGGATCAGGAGTACAAGGAAGCTGGTTCATCTTGAGCGTTTCTGTATATGATAAAGAAGATGGATTAATACCGCCTGAGTCAATATCCTGGATGTCTGACATAGATGGACTGCTTGGTACTGGGAATTTGCTTGAAGTTGTATTATCTCCTGGAATCCACTTGATCACCGTCACAGCTGCCGACCAGGATGGAATGGTTAGTGAAGAAGGATTTTACGCGGAAGTACTCTCTGATACTGACAATGATGGCATGCCTGACCGCTGGGAGGCTTCTATGGGGCTCAACTCCTCGGTTGATGATGCGCTGGGGGATCCGGACAATGAAGGACTGACCAATTTTCAGGAATATTTATATGGGACTGACCCGTTCAACCCAGATACGGATTTCGATGGATGGGATGATTACTCAGAATTCTTATATGGCAGCCCTCCCCCAGAGGAGGAGATAAATGTCGTTCATCTCCCATTAGTACACAGGTGATGTAATCTCTACTAGTTTCACAGAAATGCGGTTGCCTGGGGCGGTTTTTTTTCACTTGCCCCAGTTGACTCATGTGCTATGCTGATATCGAAAGCCTACTAATTTACATGCCTCCATGCACGGATTGAGCGGCATTTGAATAGTATCTTCGCTCATCGTTCGAAATTGTGTGCTATTCAATAGAAATCTGCCTATACCTTGGATCTCACCAATTATTTGGCAGCCATAATGATGCTGGGTGGTTGTGTTATGCGACGGGAAATCTGGGGGTTGTGGGCGTGAAAACGCTTGTTATGCGATGGGTTTACGGCTAAAATAGTCGTACAAGAGTAATTCTATGAGTAAATTCCCCCTTCAGGCATCGGCTGCCAGAAACCTAAAGCAGCTCGAAGTACTCGTCCGTATCCAATAGTGGGATGATTTCATCCACCAATTCTTGCAGCGGCCCGCAATCGCAAATATTAACCCATTCCGGCAGGCTGGACACATAAGTGGCTCGCTCAGCACAGAAGGTGCGATCGGCTGTATTGACCAGTTTGAAATGTAGCATCGGGCTGTACTGAGCATTCTTATCCAGCAGCGACTGCATGCCTTCCAATAGCTCCTGCCGCGAGTACATGAGCAGGGTTTTGCCAAAGATGTCAGCCATGTCTTCTGCATCCGGCCCCAGCCGTTCATAAACAACAATCTGCTTGCCTTTTGCTGAGACGCGGTAATTATTCCCCTTCGGGTGGCGGTGCAGAGCATCCTCCACAAGCTGGGTTTCCTCAGGCAAGATCAACTGTTGGCGATCCTTAACCAGCGAAACAATGCCGTTCACGCTCTCCTCGATATGATGACCGGCAGGAACTTGCTCTAGCGCGTCCGGCGCTGCAGTTTTTGAGAAGAAGTAACGCGGTTTGCTAGTTTTGGTAATCCCCTGGTGCAAGAAATAGGTTTGGCCTTTGCGGTTGGTGTGCGAAATGGGCATGGTTTGTCTCCAAACTGCTAAATCCAGCCTTTGGTATGCCAGCGCCCCATCAGCGCCGAGCGGGCAGAGTATTTCTCGGCCAATCGACGTAAGCGCTGCTGGAAGATATCGCGTGTATCCTGGAATTCGGACAACTGCTGGAGCTTCTCTAAAAGTCCAGTGGCTTCATCATATACTGAAGCGATCTTACGGCCATTGTCCAACAGGTCTTCCACTTTTCTCCAGGTCTGCTCTTCTCGGGCAGCCAGGGCTTTCATTGCGGCAATGTGCCTTTGGCGGGCAGCTTCCGCCTGGCGTTTCTGTTCAGCTTTGTTAAGTTGTTCGGCGCGTTGCAGGATCTGCTGGATCGTGCGTGGTTGACCAGCCTGGGGCTGTTCGGGCTGCGGCAAAAAAGCCGCCAGGCGCTTGCGCAGCGTCAATGCCACGCCCGCTTCGCCTTCGGCCAGGCGGGTGAGAAAATCATCGCACTCAGAGCGCGATAAACGGCCCACCAGGCTGGCATAATCTATCGCCAGGGCTTTCTTGGGATCAGGGCTGGCCTCGGCAGCGGCCTGCACCAGGAAGGGATCGATCTCGAAAACGTGCACAAAGCTCTGCAGCGCCGGTGAGAGCTTCTTCAAGCCGGGTGGGACGGGCGGCTCGTGGTCATAAGCTGGGCTGTCAGGATCATCTTCGTCATACTCGTCATCGTCTGGCACACCGTAGAAAGTCATCGCTTTCAGCCAAGCCAGGTACAGCAGGCGGTAGTCGCCATCCAGGATATCGGCGCGCAAGCGGATGAAATGGGAAAGGCCGGCATCTGCTTCCATCCAACCGCCGCCGTCTTCGGGGTTGAAATCCAGGTCAAGCACCTGGTAGTCGCCGATGGTTTCAAACGAAATGTACTCGTCCACGCAGTACGGTTCGATATCAGCCTCGTCAAGCAGCCCTTTCGGGAAACGGAACATCAGGCGTAAGCTACCCCAGTTAGCCAGGTAGAAATGGGCATCGAAGTATTTCAGCAGTACTTCTTTGGGGTCGTGTTTGAAATCGCTCCAATCATAAGTAACCACTGCCTGGCTGGAGCTAACATCTATATGGCTGGAAAGACGATTCACCGCGGCCTGCTCTTCGGCCGTGAGAATACGGTCTACTGTTTGCCATTCGTAATATTGGTACTCGCTCATGGCTTACACACTCTCCAGTATCTTCAGGACTTCATCCGCCCGGTAGACGCGGTTGCGCCGCCCGCCGGTGATCTCACGCAGCAGGCCGGCCTGAACCAATTGGTTAATCAAACGCTGGGCGGAGGGGAAATTGATCTCTAAAGCGCTTTCCACCTGACGGGCGGTGAGCACCGGCTGGGCAAAGAGCAGGTCAATCACGCGCAGCAACCTGGCCGGGGCGCGCCGGGTTTGGAAATGGGCCTGGTATTGAGCGCGGAGGGCTTGCATGCGGCCGATGCGATCCACGGCGTCCAGGGATTGCTGTTTGATGCCTTCCATGAAATACAGCATCCAGTCTTCCCAGGCGGCGCGCTGGCTGACCGCCAGGAGCAGGTCATAATAGTCGCGGCGGTTGCTCTCGAAATAGGCGCTCAAGTAGAGCAGCGGCTGGGGCAGGAGTTGCCAGGCGGATAGAAGCAGCGCTACCAGCAGGCGGCCCACCCGGCCGTTGCCATCCAGGAAGGGGTGAATGGCTTCGAACTGGTAATGGATCAACCCCAGGCGGATTAGTGGCGGCAGGTCTGATGGGGCATGGATGAAATTCTCCAGGTCGCCGAGCGCCGTAAACATCTCATCCACCGGTGGTGGAACATAAGGGGCGGTTTCGAGCGTGCTGCCGGCGGGCCCGATCCAGTTCTGGCTGCGTCGGAATTCACCTGGAGTCCAGACATCGCCACGCATGCCCTCCATCAGCCTGGCGTGCAGCTCACGGATCAGGCGCAGGCTGACCGGCAGGGTTTTGATGCGCTCCAGACCGTATTCCAGGGCGCGCACGTAATTATGCACTTCGCGTACATCTGAGCCTGACTCGAGGAATGAGAGTTGGGTAGCCTCATACGCCAGCAGATCGTCCAGCGAGGCGCGTGTACCTTCAATGCGAGAAGACAGTACGGCTTCCCGGCGCGCCAGGGGCCGGATGAGCAGGTGGGGATTGGCCAGCGCGCCGCCCAGGCCGCGCAACTCACCTAACGCACGGTCTGCAGCAGAAAGGGCAGTTACCAGCGCTGGCGAAAAGGTCAGCGCGGGCGGTAGGGGCGCTGGCAGAAAGGCCCAATAGCCTTGCGGCTGGCGGACAACTTTTCCTGAGGGGGAAGTCTGGAATTTGGATGGATCCATGCGCGATTTCCTTATGCTCAGAAATGATAATAAGCCACATC
This sequence comes from Anaerolineales bacterium, assembly GCA_016932955.1. The sequence continues at coordinate 8,793 of JAFGBV010000112.1, forward strand.
TATATTATCATTTTGTACGGAAAATGTAAATAAGGCGATTGCTAATCCTGTACCTCATAAAAACACTTCCGTGTGCTTTGATGTTCACCCTCTCGAAAAAAGCACACTCCAACAGACAAACATAGTTGATAGCAAGGCGAATTTCTGCTATACTAGTCATATAGCTAGTATGTCATTTGACTAGTGTTGCGGAGGCTTGCCATGCTGGAATACATCTACCCGGAAGAAGAACAGCGTTTTTTCACCAACCGCCAACATACACTGGCTGTGCTCGGTTTGAGTCGCGAACTGCTTGGCCAGGGGGTACGCAAGCATCTGGCACTCAGCGGTTTTCGGCGTGTGGGGAAAACAGTCGTACTCAAAGAGTTCTTGCGCCGCAGCCTGCAAGGTGACCGCGACCCGGACAGTCGTCTGGCGTATATTGACCTGCCGCGCCTGGCGCTGACCCCAGAAGCCTTTGCTTTACAATATTTGGGCTATTTGATCTATTGGATGAGTGATGAAGCTCAAGGTGCAAAAGAATTCCCCGAAGGTCGCTCTCAGGGACGGGCAGAGAACCTGCTCAGTCCCCCCGCACAACTGACCACTGTCGGACAAATGGCTTTCCCTGCTTTTAGCGAGCATGTGGTACGTTTGCACCAAGAGCTGCAAAAAGAGAAACCCGATCAACATCTGCTGCTAGAGCTGGCCTTTAATGCTCCGGAGGTTTATGCCCAGGCTTCCGGGCGACGGGTGATGCTCATTTTGGATGAGTTCCCCGAGATTTTAGCGTTGAACAACTATCCGCAAATCCACGATGTGCTGGCGCTTTTCCGCTCTGTGCTCCAATCTCAATCCAGGGTCAGTTATGTGGTAGCTGGCTCGATGATTTCACTCATGGAACGTATCTTCTTAGAGGCTGACTCGCCACTTTTTGTTCACTTTCAAATGGAAACAGTAGGGCCATTTGGACGGGAAGATTGTGATACGCTCACGCGTAGGCGTCTGACGATCGTTGCTGACCCAGTTCCAGGGGATGTGCTGGCCGCTATCTATCAGGTGACGCGGGGCCATCCATTCTACGTCTATGCCACCTGTATGCGCGTGATCGAGAATGTCTCACTGTTAAACAAACCCCTGACTCTTGCAACTGTGCAGGAAGCCTTCACTTTAGAAACATTGAGCAGCACTGGCCGTATCTACAACCTGTGCCGTTATGTGCTGGAGCAATCCCTGCAAGGGGTACGAGGTGAAACGATGCCCCAGGCAATCCTGCAAGTGCTGGCGCAGGAACCGGCTGGCATGGGGTTATCCGAGATAGCCAACCGGCTCAAACGCCCCAGCGGAGGCATTCGCCAGGTATTAACCTGGTTGGTAGATGTGGATCTGATTGATCAACGCGATGATAAAACCTACGGATATCGAGACCCAGTATTACAAATCTGGGTGGCCTACTACTACTCTGGATTGCAGCTCACTGGTTTGCCCAGCCAAAAGGCGCTCAGTGGCCTGGTAGCCGAACTGATGGAAAAGTACGAGCGGGTTGCCAACGAGCTGGGGCTAGCTAAAGAAAGCCAGGTGCGAGAGCTCCTGCAGGCCTTTGCCGGGCAGGAAGTAGGTGGCCAGTTGTTTGGGCTAGAGAGCACAATCAGGCTGCCAATTTTTGAACATGTTGCACCCTACTTGTCCCCGGATGGACAGGTGCAGGTGGATGCCTTGGCGATAACCAGCGATACTGAGCGACAGGAACGCTGGGCGGTGGAGATCAAATGGCGCGGGCGATTGAGTGGGCGCAAGGAGCTAGAAAAGCTGGTCGCTAATGCCCGCAAGCTGGAGGCGCGACCGTGGTTTATCTCCAAGGTTGGTTTTACCCCAGAAGCCCTGGAATTTGCTCGCCAGGCGAACATCATGGTCAGCAGCCAGGCAGAGCTTGAAGAGCTATCTAGGTTGGCAGCATCATGAAACTTCGCCAAGCAGACCTTAGAACAAACGCGGTTTAATCTGCTCGGCAGCCTTGCAAACTAAGGGTCGCCCACGTTCATGATAGAAAAATTACATTGTGCTCTGATAAGGGTGGATGTAGGGGAGAATTAGTACCAGCTTGCAAGGACAGAATGGGCTTGCTGGATTGATTTTTATTATTCGGCATGAATTTCAATCAATGCCGGGCAAAATTTGCTTGTTATGCGACGGCTTTGAGGCTAAAATAGTCGTACAAGGTGGCTTATTCGACTGGAATCAAGCGATAGTATTTCCGCCGCGACAACCAAGAATTTGCGTAAAAAACCTGCCAGTATATGTGCTGGTACTCAGTTCATAAGTGTATTGGCATGGGAAAGTCAGGCGAAGCAGATTGCTCGATTGGCGCAGTTGGTCGAGAAGACTGCTCTTTAACTCAATTTAAGCTGGTCCTGGACCAGTGGCTGAAATCACCCCGATTTATTGAGATGATACGCTATAAATAATGCTTTAACAAAAAACCTGTTTATTCCAGGAGAAACGATGAGCAAGGATCAAACCCCAAGAGAAGCGCAACAAAGCTCTGATGGTTCTACGCCAGGAGCCACAAGAGCTTATGATCAGCCGGTTGACCAGAAGATTCTTGCCCTGGCTGAAGCGTCGGTTGCATCGGATTGGAAGGTCGGTGATCTGATCCTGGATACCTATGAAGTAAGAGGCGTCTTGGGGGAAGGCGGTATGGGTGTCGTTTATATGGTTCACCATATGCGTTGGGATATGGATCTGGCGGTAAAATGCCCCAAGCCGGAAGTTTTTCTTACAACCAATGGGAAAGATAACTTCATACGCGAATGTGAGACCTGGATAAACCTGGGGCTGCACCCACACATCGTGTCTTGTTACTACGTACGTACTTTAGGTGGCACGCCGCGCGTCTTCGCGGAATATGTACAAGCGGGCAGCTTGAAGGAATGGATTGCGAGTCACAGACTGTATGATGGAGGAAAAGAGAAAGCCATTAAACGGATGATAGATATTGCGATCCAGATAGCCTGGGGATTGAATTATGCACACGAGCAGGGAGTAGTACACCAGGATGTTAAGCCCGCGAATGTGATGATTGCCTCTGATGGTACCGCTAAGGTGACTGATTTTGGTATGGCGAAGGCGCAAGCAGCGGCGGGAGTGGTGGTTCAAACTGGTCAGAGCATCCTGGTTAGCTCGGGAGGCTTGACACCGGCCTATTGTTCGCCCGAGCAAGCTGATCACCAACCCTTATCGCGTGAAACGGATATCTGGAGCTGGGGAGTGAGTGTCCTGGAGATGTTCACCAGTGAGGTGACCTGGTTATCCGGAGTAATTGCGCCGGAGGCATTGAAGGATTTTTTGAAAATGAAAGCAAAACGAGATGATATTCCCGAGATTCCAGGCAGCATTGTAAATCTCTTAATGCAGTGTTTTCAAAATAACCCTGAAGATAGGCCAGCGAATGCAGGGGTCATCACAGCGAAACTGAGGGAGATCTACCAGCAAGAGACGGGGGATGTTTACCTTCGTGCCGACCCGGCAGGGTTGGAATTGATGGCGGATAGCCTGAACAACCATGCTCTTTCGCGGCAAGACCTGGGAGATGAAGATGGGGCCCATCAACTCTGGCAGAAAGCACTGGAAGCAGATCCGTTGCATCTGGAAAGCATCTATAATCTGGGTCTGCAAAACTGGCGGCACGGGGAGATCTCCGATCTTGAACTGCTGACAACGCTACGACAGACTGGCGCTTCCGGAAAGGACAATCGTCAACTTGCCTGGATGCAAGCTCAAGTAGATCTGGAGAGAGGTGATTTTGAAGCTGCCTACCAGGGACTGATTAAATTACCGGAAGGAGAACATACTCACCCAGATATTGCGCCGTTATTGCAGCGAGTGACCGATCTACGACCAGGTACAGAAATTAGTCGGAGCTTTAGCATGGGACATACCAATTTCGTGACTTGGGTCAGCTTGAGTACCGACGGGCGCTTGGCTCTATCAAGGAGCTGGCAGTATCTGATCTTGTGGGATGTATCCACCGATCAACATGTGCGTACATTTGAGGGAATAGAAAATGTCAACTCCTTCTGCATGAGCGCAGATGGAAGCCTAATTCTCCTGGGAAGAGATAATAACACCCTGGTGCTTCTGGAAGTGGCCAGCGGGAGATTCTTGCGCACCTTTAAGGGACATACTGATATCGTGAACTCAGTCAGCCTGAGCGCAGACGGACGCCTTGCCCTTTCAGGTAGTCGAGATAATACCCTCAAACTGTGGGATGTGCCCAGCGGGGCATGTTTACGCACTTTCTATGGACATACCAGCGCGGTGAACTCAGTCTGCCTGAGTGCAGATGGACAACTGGCTGCTTCAGGTAGTTACGATAGAACTCTGAAACTGTGGGAGGTTTCCAGCGGGGAATGCCTGCGTACTTTTTTAACTGGACACTGGGATTCGATAACTTATGTTGATTTGAGTGCAGATGGATGCCTGGCTATCTCAAAGGGTAAGGACGGCAACCTGAAACTGTGGGATGTTTCCAGTGGCCGATGTCTGCGCACCCTACAGATATTTGGGCCTGCCTGTATGAGCGCAGATGGCTGCTATCTCCTTACTGGGAATGGAGATAAAACCTTGAAATTATGGGAAGTCGCCAGGGGAAGATGTCTGCGCACTTGGACTTGTACCCACCCCGAACATACCGTTGAATCAGTCTACCTGAGCAAAGATGCACGCTTTGCACTCTCTGGTAGTTTGGAAGGCAGCCTGATATTGTGGAAATTGGACCCAGAAAGGGATTCTTATAGTGCTCATCCGGTATTTAGCCGTGTAAGCCTGACCCAGGATATGGATGAGAGCCATGCGCTATTCATGCAGAAAATGGAGGATGCCAGACAGGCACTTGTACAGAATAACGACCGGATTGCCCTGTCCAGCCTAAAACTGGTTCGCGAAATCCAGGAGTATGTGAGGAATGCCGAGGCGATGGAACTCTGGAAGGCGTTGTATATCCGGCAGGTGAAATCCAATTTCTCTACCGGGTGGCAAGCATCTGTCAACTACGAATTCCTCAACGGCTGGCCACCGAACTCTATTTGCCTGAGCGCGGATGGGCGTCTGGCACTCTCTGGTTTTTCTGACAATACCCTAAACCTTTTGGATGTGTCCAGCGGGAGATGCCTGCGCACCATCACTATATCCGGTGATAATTTTGGGAACACAGTTTTTTTGAGCGCAGATGGGCAGATGATCCTTTCAGGGGGAAAAAGTGATAAAACCCTGAAATTGTGGGATGCGCTCACCGGCAGATGCTTACGCACGTTCACGGGACATATCGATAGGGTGAACTCAGTCTACCTGAGCGCTGACGGAGATCTGGCCCTTTCTGGAAGTAACGATATGACCCTGAAAGTGTGGGAGGTGTCCAGCGGGAAATGCCTGCGTACCTTGCAGCGGCACTCTGGCGGGGTATTCTCAGTCTGTTTCAGTGCAGACGGACGCTATGCTCTATCCGGGAGTGGAGATAAAACCTTGATCATGTGGGATGTATCGAGCGGTCAATGCCTGCGAACCTTGAAAGGACACGCTGGCGTGATTACTTCAGTCTGCCTGAGCACAGACGGGCGCTACGCCCTCTCCGGGAGTATAGATAAAACCCTGAAGCTGTGGGATATACCCAGCGGGAAATGCCTGCGAACTTTCGTGGGGCATACCCAACCGGTGACCTCAGTTTGCCTGAGCCTGGATGGGCGCTTTTCCATCTCGGGCAGTTACGACAAGACCCTGAAATTATGGGAGGTATCCAGCGGTCAATGTCTGTACACCTTTGAAGGGCACTTCGGTAAAGTAAACACAGTTTGTCTGAGTATGGATGGACGCCTGGCCATCTCGGGTAGTGATGACGGTACCATGAAATTGTGGGTTCTGGATTGGAACCTGGAAGTGCACGAACCGGCGGATTGGGATGAAAGAACCAGACCTTATCTGACCAATTTTTTAACCTTGCATAGTTCACTGACCATAAAAAGCGAAGGGCTTCTCGGATTGAAAAAGGTCTATGTTTGGGAATTACCCATATGGGACGAGAATGATTTTCAGGAACTGCTCTTCACCCTGGGTTGTGCGGGCTACGGCTGGCTGCGTCCGGAGGGCGTACGCCATGAACTGGAGAAGATGGCCGGCGAATGGCAGGGCCCGCCCCGGCTGCCTGGCACATAGCGTAGAAAGGATGATTGATGAACAATAATCAAATGCAAGGAAAAAATCCTCAAATACCTGATTCTACCCAACAGGCAACAAAAGCCTACAGCTGGCAGGCAGATCAGAATGCACTGGCCCAGAATGAAGCATTGGTTGCTCCGGTATGGGAAATTGGTGACGTCATTCTTGATCTGTACGAAATCAAAGAACTGTACAGCGGAGGCGGAATGGGCCTGGTGTATAAGATCCATCACCGAGGTTGGGACGCTGACCTGGCGGTGAAAAGCCCGCGCACGGAGTACTTCCAGACCGATGAGCACCGGAAAAACTTCGTCCGCGAAGCTGAAACCTGGGTAAACCTGGGGTTGCATCCGCACATCGTGTGTTGTTATTATGTTCGCACCCTAGGAGGCATCCCGCGCGTGTTTGTTGAGTACGTCGAGGGCGGCAGTTTAAAGGAATGGATAGACCGGCGAACGTTATACCAGGGTGGACAGGAGCAAGCGCTGGAGAGGATGCTGAATGTGGCGATCCAGTTTGCATGGGGATTGCAATACGCGCACGAGGCCGGGCTGGTGCACCAGGATGTGAAACCCGCCAATGTGATGATGAAGCCGGATGGCACGGCGAGAGTGACGGACTTCGGCCTGGCCAAGGCGCGCAGCACGACCGGTGAAGTGCCAATCATGGCAAACCAGAGCATCTTGATGAGCGCGGGTGGTATGACCCCCGCATATTGCTCACCGGAGCAAGCCGAGCACCAGCCACTCACCCGCAAGACAGATATCTGGAGTTGGGGTGTCTCGATACTTGAAATGTTCGTGGGTGAAGTGACCTGGCTGGCTGGGCAGGCAGCTGCGCAAGCACTGTCCGGTTACCTGGAGACCGGGCCGGAAGACAAGGCGATTCCAGCGATGCCTGCTGCTTTATCTGCCCTTCTCCAGCGGTGTTTTCTGCATAATCCAGATGAGCGCCCCAGGGATATGGTAGTAATTGCAGCCACAATGCAGCAGATTTATGCCCGGGAAACCGGGCAGGCCTATGCGCGGCCTGCGCCGCAAGCTTCCGAGCTGCAGGCAGACAGTATAAATAACAAGGCCTTGTCGCTCTACGACTTGGGCCACACAGCTGAAGCGGAAGCACTCTGGCAGAACAACCTAAAGGCCAACCCGATGCATCTTGAAACCTGCTATAACCTGGGTCTAGTGGAGTGGCGCGCCTCGAAAAAAGACGACCTGAAGTTTTTGAAAGATCTACAGGCCGCAACTGCCTCACAGGATGATTGGCGTTTGGGCTGGCTGATGAGTCAGGTACATTTGGAGCGCAGGGACATTGTTCAGGCAGCGGCGATTTTGGAAAGGTTGCCTAAGGATGCAACCGCCCGCCCGGAAGTGGCCACAGTGCTTCGCCACGCTGGAGAATTTTCCAGGCCAAAGCCCCGGCTGGGCTGGACAGAGACTGAATATGCGGGAAATGTGAACTCTGTTTGCCTGGATGCGGTTGGGCGTAATGCCCTCTCGGGGAGCAATGATAATACACTTTCGCTATGGGATGGAGCCACCGGTGATTGCGTGCGCACATTTGTTGGGCATGGGGATGTAGTCGAATCCGTTTGCCTGAGCGTGGACAGGCGGTTTGCTCTATCGGGGAGCAGCGATTGCACCCTCAAATATTGGGAGGTAGCCACCGGGAGGTGCCTGCGTACCCTCGTAGGGCATACATATTCTGTGAACTCCGTCTGCCTGAGCGCGGATGGGCGGTATGCCCTTTCGGGCAGCGGGGATAACACCCTCAAGTTCTGGAATGTCTCGTCAGGCCAGTGTATGCGGACGTTCACTGGGCATACAAATGGATTGTTATCTGTCTGCCTGAGCCTGGATGGGCGGTATGCCCTTTCGGGGAGCGCGGATAAGACTCTAAAGCTCTGGGAATTGGCCACGGGGAAGTGCCTGCGAACGTTTACAGGGCATACGGAATTTGTGAACTCTGTCTGTCTGAGTGCGGATGGTTGCTACGCACTCTCAGGAAGCAATGATAGGACACTCAAGCTCTGGGAAGTGGCGACCGGGAAATGCGTACGTACGTTTATAGGACACTCGAATTATGTTCTTTCCGTGTGCCTAAGTGCGGATGGACGGTATGCGCTTTCGGGGAGCGAGGACAATACCCTCAAACTTTGGGAAGTGGCAACCGGGAGGTGTGTGCGAACGTTTGAAGGACACTCAAGCTGGGTTCTTTCTGTGAGTCTGAGCGCAGATGGGAGGTATGCACTCTCGGGATGTGATTATGCAATCTCGGGCAGCGGGGATCATACCCTTAAACTCTGGGATGTCTCGCCGGAATATTGTGCGGCGTTTGCTGTCTCGCATATCGTCACCAGCGCCACCGCTTCCCAATTTGAGCGTTTGCTGGCAGAAGCGCAGGCGGCCCGGCAACGTGGCGAGCGTGAGGCTGAACTGCGCGCCTTGCAGAATGCCAGGCTGGTGCCCGGTTACGAACACAACCCTGAAATCAGAGAAGCATGGAGCCAACTCTCCCGGCAGGTGCGGCGTGCTTCGTTGCGAGCCGGTTGGCTTGCACGCACATTTATTGGGCACGTGGATGGAGTCAATTCAGTGTGCCTGAGTGTGGATGGACGGTACGCTCTCTCGGGGAGCGGAGAAATATACCCAGACTCGCAGGGCACAAAATATTGCCTGAAGCTCTGGGATATGGCAACGGGGAAATGTTTGCGGACGTTTGAAGGGCATAGATCCCTGGTGACCTCGGTGTGTTTTAGCGCGGATGGGCGGTATGCCTTCTCGGGGAGCGAAGATAATACCATCAAGCTCTGGGAGTTAGAAACGGGAAAGTGTTTGAGAACGATCGAAGGGCACACTTCTAAGGTAATGTCCGTGTCCCTGAGTAGGGATGGACGGTATTGTTTCTCAGCGAGCTTGGATAAAACTCTTAGGCTGTGGGACATTTCGGCTTTGCTCAATGATGCTGTGGGAACGGCCAGGTGTTTGTGGGTTTACGAAGGGCATGGGGACGAATATCATCGCACCGTTTGCATAAGTGCAGATGGGCGCTTTGCGCTCTCTGGAAACAATGATAAAACCATCCAGCTTTGGGAATTGGCGACAGGTCAGCTTGTGCGGACATTGGCAGGTCATGGAGCCGTAGTCCAATCCGTATTCCTGGGTGGGGATGGGCGCTATGCGCTCTCAGGAAGTTTCGATAAGACTCTCAAACTTTGGGAGGTGGCGACGGGTCGGTGTTTGCGGACATTCGAAGGTCATACCCATTATGTAAACTCCGTGTGCCTGAGTGCGGATGGACAGTATGCGCTCTCAGGAAGCAAAGATACAACCATCAAGCTCTGGGATGTGGCAACGGGTCAGTGTCTGCGGACTTTTGAAGGGCACGCGAATAGTGTGATCTCCGTGTGCCTGAGCGGAGATGGGCGGTATGCGCTCTCGGGAAGTGAGGATAAGACACTCAGACTCTGGGAGCTGGATTGGGAACTGGAAGATATCCCGCTGGCCGATTGGGATGAAGGTGCACGGCCATACCTACAAAACTTTCTCACTTTACGTACGTCAGTTGCCGGTGAACTTCCCCAGGGTCCCAGTCCAACCGAAAAAGAAACCAGCCATGTGCTTACGCGGCGCGGCAAACCTGGTTGGAATGAAGATGATTTCCAGCAGCTGCTCTATATGCTTGGCTGCGCGGGTTATGGCTGGCTGCGGCCGGAAGGTGTGCGGAAGGAACTTGAGCATATGTACGAAGAGAGTCAAGCTCCATCGTCGCTGAAAGAGCAGACCTCTCCAAGCAAAGGTTCCTGGATCTCTCGCCTGCTTGGAAAACAGTAAGAGGTCATCACACTTCACATCAAGGCATTTTATAGGAGGTCTCATGCCGGGTAAAATCATGCTCAAAGCCACCCAGGGCAAATCTCAAGGCAAGGAATTCGCCTTTTACGAACACGATACCTTTCTATTTGGACGGATGGACGATTGCCATATCTGCCTGCCAGACGATCAGCGTGTCTCTCGCCATCATTTCATCTTGGAAGTCAATCCACCCGATGCCCGCCTGCGCGACCTGGGCAGCTTGAATGGCACCTATGTTAATGGTCGGAAATACGGTGGTCGCGAGAAAACCGAAACGCCCGAGGAAGGTGCCAAGCATGAGCATCCACAAGTAGACCTGCGCGATGATGATGAAATCAGGGTCGGGGATACCCTCTTGAAGGTGGCAGTCGAACTGCCGATGGAGTGTGTGGAATGCGGTGTGGAGATTCCAGAAGTGGCTCGCGAAGCATGCGCGTGGGTGGGTAAGACGTATATCTGCACACGCTGCAGACTAAAACTCGAGCAGGCAAACAGACCCCCGGCAACCCCAATGCCACCCGCACCGCTGCACTGCCAGAAGTGCGGTCGAGATGTTTCGTTTGAAGTTGGCCCAGGTCGCCACGGCGATTACATTTGTGAGACCTGCCGACGGCAGGTTCAAGATGATCCAATGGCACTCCTCAAGGGATTACTCCAGGGGGTTCGAAAGCCAGAGATGGGGAAACTCCAGATTCCGGATTATGAGATTGAAAAAGAGCTGGGAGTGGGAGGCTTTGGCGCAGTATACCTAGTGAGACATATAAAACAAGGCACGCGAGCAGCTCTCAAGATCATGCTCTCAAAAGTAGCGGTAGATGAACGAAACCGGCAGACCTTTCTGCGTGAAACCGAAAACATGCGTAAGTTACACCACCAAAATATCGTCGAATTTCTAGACTGCGGCTCAGCAGGTGGTGTCTTTTATATTGTGTTGGAATATTGCGAGGGCGGCAGTGTGGGTGATCTGATGAACCGTCGTGGTGGCTGGCTGGGGCTGGATGAAGCCGGGCTAATCATGCTGCAAGCTTTGAAGGGGCTTGCCTTCGCCCATACAAAGGGCTTTGTTCACCGCGACCTCAAACCCCAAAATGTGTTGCTGACACAGAAAGAAAAACCACGAACAGCAAAGATTGCCGATATGGGGCTGGCAAAGAATTTCGCTCAGGCTGGTTTCAGTGGCATGACAGCCACTGGCAGTTTCGCGGGTTCATTTCCGTTTATGCCGCGCGAACAGATCACAAACTTCAAGTTCGTCAAACCGGTCAGTGATGTCTGGTCCATGGGAGCTACTTTATACAACATGCTTACCGGTCAGTACCCACGGGACTTCAAGCTTGGGCAAGATCCAATGGAGGCGATTCTAAACGGCGAAATAATTCCAGTGAGTAAGCGCAGTTCCAAAATACCCAGACAGGTGGCAGAAGTAATCGATCGTGCCCTATCCAACAAGACCAGCGATCGTTTTCAAGATGCAGGGGAAATGCTCCGGGCGCTAGAAAAGGTATTGTGAAATGCAACAGGAACAGCCCCCATTTTTAGCGAATTACAATCTCGATACTCAAGAAATTCGTTCAAGTGATGGCTCATGTGCTATAAAGTTCATAACAGGCTAATCTGATCCGATACTTGTCAAAAGTTGGGCTTCATAAGCGCGCTCATAGAAGGAAACTGCCTCTCCAAAACACTTCATTTGGATCAGACAGCGCGCTTTTCCTAACAGCGCATCTTCCAAGTAAGGATTATTCTGAATAGCTGCATCATAGCACTGGATGGCCTCGTCGAAGAGCCCGCTGAACTCCATGCACAGCCCCTTGCCCTGCCAGGCCGGAGAGAATGCATCTACCTGTTCCAGGGCTTTATCATAGCAACGATATCCTTCCTCATAATTCCCCAAGGCCACCTGCGAAGCCCCCCTGGCAACCCAGTCTAAGTGGGTTAGCTCCTCAGATTTACTAACCATATTATAAGATTCGCCTGTCGCCTGCTCATAAATATGAACCAATTCCAACAATATCTCCTCGAAAGAGGAGTAGCGCTCATCCGGCGACTTTGCCAGGCAGCGCTTTATAAGCTCAGACAACTCTTTTGGGATATCTTTATGTTTCCGACGAGGTTCTTCAGGAGTAGATGAGAAAATTTCCTGTACTGAAGTAAATGGCAAGCTGCCGGTAAATAACTCATATAGAAGAACGCCAAAAGAATATACATCTGAGCGGACAGACACAGGTCGTGGAGTAACCCCATGATGAATTTGCACCTTCTCGGAGAATTGCTCCGGTGGCATGTAGGGCCATGTCCCCATGCCACGCGACATCTGCGTATCGTTAATGTCTAAATCATCGTTGACTGTTGCTTTCCAAATGCCCGCAAGCCCAAAGTCGGTTACTTTGGCTGCATAACCATACCGGAAACGGTTATCCTTTGCTAAAAGAACATTTGCTGGCTTGATATCGCGGTGCACAATACCAGATTTGCAGTAGGCGTAACTCATCCCCGTGCAAAACTGTATAGCGTAATCGAGCGCCTGGGCTACAGGTAGCTTACCCACCCACTGACCAAGATCCCCTCCATCCGCATATTCCAAAAATAGGAACGGTTTCCCGCCGATTTCCCGAACCAATAAAGCGAAAATAATGTTAGTATGTCTTTCTAGGTCCATCCAGGTGCGAGCTTCGGTAATAAAGCGCTGGACGGCCTGTTGGTCTTCTATCAATTCATCATTCAGTTCTTTTACTGCAAAGATCCTGCCGTCCCGCAGCACGAACGACACCTTTCCCATTCCGCCTTGCCTGACAGACAAAACGTAAAAATCTTCAAGTGGATTGCCTTCGCCCACCTTGGTAACGCCTCTAGAGCCTCGAGCGGATTTTATTTTGGGCTGAGTGGAACTTGTTTCCAAGTTCGAAAACACCTCTGATAACACACGGCCAAGCTGGTAGTTTACCCTGTTTAGAGCTTCCGATTGGTGCTCCAGGGCAAGGTTCAATTGGGCGGAGGCAGCATGCAACCTTTCGACTAATTCTGGGCTCATACTGGCGGGGAGATCTTTTTCCAGATATTGGGTAACATAGGCTAAACGGCGCGCACTTTCCAATGAGGTAATCTTTTGTTTGTCATTGGGGTCTTGCTCGTGCTCCTGAGCTTCCTTTTGCATTTTCTCAATATCTATCTGGTTCAGACCATTCGCAGCCGTTACAGTGATCTTCTGGCCTTTACCTGTGGCTAGATCGTAAGCAGAAACATTCAGAACACCATTGGCATCTATATTTATGGACACCTTGACCTGCACAGCGCCACGAGGAGCTGCGGGTAGCTCATCCAAGATGAATGATCCCAGATGCCGATTGCGATTGGCCAACTGGCTTTCGCCTTGAAGGAGATTAATCGCCATTTTTGTCTGCAAATCGGATGCTGTGGTGAATACCATGCTTTTCTGGCAAGGAATCACAGAGTTGCGCTCAATCAATTTGCGAGATAGATTGCCAGTGGTGCGAATTCCCAATGACAATGGAGTTACGTCAAACTCGAGAACATTTCCCATGACAGGCTCACTCCCTAGAAGGCAAGAATATCACGTTTGCACAACAATATTGGAAAAACCGATGCCTAAGCCAAGAGCATTCCAATAGGTTATGCACATTTTACTCTTTGCCCTTGACTACAGGGGAACGAAAGCCAGAGCTTCCCCATCACTGACAAGCCGCCATTTCCTTTGTTTGGCAAAATTTCCGCCCAGAATCAACTTGCTTAATGGCACCTGGACCAGTTTATCTACTGTCCGGCGAAGTTCCCGCGCGCCGTATTGCGTGCTATATCCGGCGTGGGCGAGAAATATTTCAGCCTGTTCATCAACCTGCAGGGAAACCTGGTGTTGTTCTTGAAGGTTCTCGCAGATCTCCTTGAGCATCGGGTTCAGAATTTGTCTTAAGTCACCTTCATCTAGGGAACGGAAGGTGATCTGTTCATCGATGCGGTTGATGAACTCGGGGCGGAATTTCTTGGCAACTTCCTGTAGCGCGGAATCGCCGGTCTTCTCAAAATCCAGAAAACCCAGTCCGGCGTGTTTTTTAACGGATATATTGGAGGTCATGATAAAGATGGCATTCCTGGCATCTGCCGTGCGGCCTTTCGAGTCAGTCAGGCGTCCTTCCCCAAAAACCTGCAGAAATAAGTCAAAGATACGCGGGTGAGCCTTTTCGACCTCGTCGAGCAGCACAATCGTGTAAGGCATCGTACGCAGTTTGCCGGTCAGTTGTCCCTCTTCCTCATGACCGACATAACCAGGAGGGGAGCCGATCAGCCTGGCAACACTATGCTCCTCCATGTACTCGGACATGTCCAGACGGATCATCTCGGACGCATTGCCAAAGAGGAATTCGGCTAACGAACGGGCAATCTCCGTTTTCCCAACCCCGGTAGGGCCTAAAAACAGGAAGACCGCCAGAGGTCCCTGCCTCCTTACCAAGCCGGCATGCGCCATAAGCAACCGCTGGCAAACACGCTCGATCGCATCATTCTGGCCGACTACTTTCTTTTTCAGGTATGCTTCCAATTCGAGTAGCCGGGATTGGTTCATTCCTTCCAGGTGCCCCATAATCACTTCCAGGGGTACACCGATCTTTTCCGCCAGAACCTGGGCGATGGTGATCGCGTTGACTTCACTGTTCAACTCGTTGATCCCCGTTGGATCCGCCGGCAAGTTTCCCATTCCATCCCCGCGCATACTGAGCACGGGGATCCGGGTGCGTGCGGCGGCTTTATCTACGAGGTCAATCGCTTTATCGGGAAGCTGGTGATCGCCGTCGAAACGAATGGAGAGATTCACGGCGGCCTGAAGAGCCTGGTCGGCGATGCGCACCCGATGATGTTCCTCCCATTTTTGCCGTAAACCCTTAAGTATCTCCAAAGCCTCCACTGGGCCGGGTTCGTTGATGACGATCTTCTCGAAGCGCCGCTCCAACGCCGAGTCTGATTCGATGAAACGACGGTATTCGGTGATGGTGGTCGCACCGATGCAGCGTAGATCGCCGCGCGCCAGAGCCGGTTTCATCAGTTGGGCAGCATCCATGCTGCCTTCGGCCCGTCCGGCGCCCACTACGGTATGGATCTCGTCAATAAAGAGGATCACTTCCGGGTTTGCACGCGCCTCCTCCAGGATGTGTGTCAACCGCTCCTCGAATTCGCCGCGGAATTTTGTTCCGCCGGTTAGGGCACCCATGTTCAACTCGATGATGCGCTTGCCGCCCAGGATCTGTGAGTCTTTCCCTTGGACAGCACGTACCGCCAGTGCCTCCACAATCGCTGTCTTACCCACTCCAGCTTCGCCTACTAGCACCGGGTTGTTCTTGGAACGGCGCGCCAGGGTCTGGATCACCTGCAGCAATTCCTGCCGGCGTCCGATGAACGGGCCCAGCTTACCCTCCCGGGCGGCCTGGGTTAGATCGCGCCCGTAGCGTTCCAAGAAATGCGGTCCGTCCTGGGCTGGTTGGGGTGTACCAGGTTGGACTCTGATTGGTTCGCCATCTGCCGGTGCAGGGGAAGGGAACTTCGCCATAACAGCTCCCAACAGTGCGCCAGGCTTTACCCCAGCTTCTTCCAGCACAGAGGAGACGACCGCAGAGGGCTGCTCGAGGATTCCTGCCAGGAGGTGGATGCAAGTGGTCTCGTTACCCCCGCCAGCCAGTTCACTGGCGCGCTGAAAGAATTGTTTGCATGCCGGGCTGCGGTGAACGATTCTGTCGGCGTTCTGGATGTTACCTCTTCCCAACCTCTGGCGTATCAAGCGTCTCAGCGAAGTTGTATCGAGCTCGAATGCACTCAGGATCTCCTCGATGGCGGTTGTCTCAACATAGAGCGCTTTTCGAGAGAGCGGATCCAGGTCATTCGCCGCGCCACTCAGTTGGATCTTCTCTAAGCTGCATATGCCGATTAGAAGATGCTCCACTTCAATCAGAGGATGCTTACCAGCGGCTGCTTCCTGAGCGGATATCTGCCAGGCGGCGGAGGCTGTGAAGGATAGTCCTTTCATAATCTATCTCCTGGATGATCGATTTCCTAAAACAGCTGCTAGCCACCCAATCTCTGCAAACGTTGCCGGGCAATCTCGATTTTACTTGCATATTGAGGTGTCGCGAGCGAAAGGAATTGCTGATAGGATCGTAGAGCAGCTTTTGGTAGATTATTATAATCTTCAGAACTCGCCTTGATGAACCAGGCGTCGATATGGCGCGGATTCAACTCAAGTACTTTATTAGCACAGGAAATTGCATCATCAAACCGGAACAGCAAGAAATAGCATTGTGCTTTATTGCTCCAGGCAAATACAAGATTGGGATTTAGATCAAGTGCTTTGTCGGAATAGGAAATTGCTTCTGTATATCGCTTAAGAAGCATGGCACACATTCCTTTGTTATTAAACGCCATAACATTTTGAGGATCCAACTCAAGCACTTTATCAAAGCACATAAGTGCTTCTTCATTAGGTCTGAACTTGGTGAGACAATTTCCCTTATTAAACCAGGCAATTAGCAAACCAGGGTCCAATTCAAGGGCCTTGTCATAACACACCAGGGCTTCTTCAAAACGGCCCAGTGCATCAAGGCTATTCCCTTTATTAACCCAAGCGGCAGTTAAGGACGGGTTTAATTCAAGTGATTTTTCAAGGCAATAAATCGCCTCATCGAAAAGGCCACGCTGATTAAGATCGTTTCCTTTGTTGTTCCAAGCTTCTGCAGTTATCGGATCGGGGGTATTGGCTCTGCTTACAGGCATCTTAATTTGGGTAAGTCTTTCACGAGCAAACCCCAATAATTGCGCCCATTGGCACGAATTTGCCTGTTGGGCAGGCACCAAGGCGATGAATCGCTGGTAGGAATCCGTAGCATCCGGGATTTTGACAGCCTCCTCCTCTGATAAACCTTTGTAGAACCAAACTAAAGCTTCTTGTGGTTCAATTTTCAAAGCTTTTTCATAACACTGTATGGCCTCGTTGAAATTCTTGAGTTGGTGTAGACAATTCCCTTTGCTGACCCAAGCTTTAGCGTTACTTGGGTCAAGCTGGAGTGCTTGGTTATTGCACTGAACCCCCTCCTCGAAACGATCAAGGTCAGTGAATGTAAGGCCTTTGTAGTACCAAGCTAGAGTATAAGCAGGATCGATCTCAAGTGATCTACTGTAGCAACTGATTGCTTCATCAAATTGTCTCAGGCTTCTTAGGCAGACCCCTTTTTCATACCAGGCTCTTGCATCTCTGGGATCAATCTTGAGAATTTGATTGTAACAATCAATAGCTTCAGAAAACCGATTGAGGCAGGCAAGGCAATTACCCTTATTCTGCCAGGCGCTAGTGTACCGTTGGTCACGCTCAAGAGCCATTTCAAGGCAACCGATCGCTTCATCGTAACGACCAAGCGTGTAAAGGGCTCCTCCCTTATTGCTCCAGAACATTGCAAGGGAAGGATCAAGCGCGAGAGCGTGGTCCAAATAACCAAGGGCTTCTTCTTTGCGACCTAGCGCGATCAGGCACTGCCCTTTGTTATTCCAAGCCATTGCCAGGTGCGGGTCAATCTCCAAAGCTTTTTCATAGCATAGGATGGCCTCCTCATGCCGAGCCAGACTATCCAAACTTGCGCCCTTGTTGATTAACTCCCCGGTCTCTAATTCCTTCAACTGTGGAAGAATGATTTCTTCTCCGGTCTGATTCTTCAGTATCGGTTCCAGATCACCTCGCACATCTTTGAAAGCCTGGTACCGCTTCTCCGGTGACTTCTCAAGACAGCGCTGGATAATCGGAAACAGAGGCGAGTTCAAGTGCGGTACGGGGGAATCACGATGAAGCTGGTACATCGTCTGTAAAAACTCTACCATTGCTTGGCCAGAATTATCTTTTGGTAAAGGGGCAAGGAAGGGCAATCGATTGGCTGCTGCCATCTGGTAGAGAATGATCCCAAAGCTGTAGATGTCGCTGCGTTCATCACACCCGGCGGCATTTTCGAATTGTTCCGGGGGCATGTGGGTGGGAGTGCCAAACCCAACTCCAAGCATCGTCTGTCCGGAGAGAGCAGGTCCTTTCGATCGAGCTCCCAAACCGACTGAGCCCATTGTTGGTGATTCACTGAGCACACCTGCCAGACCGAAATCTGTGATCTTGACGGTTTTATCCTGGCTGATCATTATGTTGGCCGGTTTTAGGTCACGATGGGCGCGCACGCCTTTTGAGTAAGCATATTCCATGCCGTGGCAGATCTGGATTGCCCATCGCAGACTCTGCGTCAGGTCAGGAGGCCGCTGCTGCAGGTAGCCATCTAGTGTATTTAACCCCTCAACATTTGGGGCGATGTATTCCATCGCTATAAAAATCCTGCCGGATATCTCGTCCACGTAACTGGCCCGTACCAGGTAGGGGTGACGCCCAAGCTCGATCCAAATACTCGCCTCCCGATGGAAACGCTTTCTAACCTCTTGATCTGAAAGATATTCACCTAGGAAGGTTTTCAGAGCGTATATTTCTCCTCTTCCGTAGGAATCAACCGAATTGACCAGATACACAATGCCAAAACCGCCTTTGCCCAATACTCTGTAGACTTCATATTTCTGACCGATAAAATCCCCTTTCTGGAATGTTGCTGTTGGTTGGGGATATTGCTCTGGTGTTAAGTTTGGCGCAGCCACTCGGTCTAGCCTTGGTTCCGATTGAGAGACTTTCTTGAATAACTTACTAAACCATTTACCAGAAGAATCGCTCATATTAGTTCTTCCTATTTCTAATTCATCGTAACATCTGATACCAATGATACGAGAATTCTTAACGAATTGCTAGCCGATTAATTCCTTGAGGCGCTTACGGGCATATTCGATTCTTTTTACATCCGATGCAGGGGCAAGTTCCAGGTAATGTTTATAAGATAAGATTGCATCCTGCCTTCGGCCAATTTTATCCTCGGACAATGCTTTATTGTAATGGGCATTAACCTGGAGCGGGGCAAGCTCAAGAACTTTATCAAAACTACGGAGCGCCTCTTCGTATCGTCCTAGGGTGTGGAGACTGTTTCCTTTGATGAACCAAGCCTCAAAATCTGCTGGATCGATTTTTAGGGCCTGTTCAAGGCAGATGATGGCTTCTTCGCTGCTTCCTAGGTTAAAAAGACTGAGACCTTTGTTGTACAAGGCATCTCGAAGGCCGGGGTCAATATGCAGGGCATCATTTAAATAGCGAATAGCCTCATTGTAACGGCCAAGCGAATTGAGACTATTGCCCTTATTTATTAACGTACTGATATGGTTTGGATCGAACTGCAAGGCCTTGTCATAACAACTGATGGCGTCTTCGAAACGGCCGAGCCCATGCAGGCTATTTCCTTTGTTGTTCCAGGCTTGGACACTAAGCGGATCTAACTTCAGGGCCTGGTCAAGGCTGAGTATGGCATCTTCGTACCGCCGAAGCTTGTTTAGACTATTCCCTTTATTCGCCCAGATCGCTGTAAGATTTGGGACAAGATTCAAGACTTGGTCATAATATGCAATGGCTTCTTCATAGCGCCCCAGGCTATCAAGACTGACCCCTCTGTGGCACCATTCCAAAACCCCAGATTCATTCGATTGTGGCGGAATGATCACTTCCCCAGTGTGATCTTTCAGTAGTTTTTCCAGATCTTGGCGCGCCTCTAAAAATGACTGGTATCTCTTTTCAGGAAGTTTATCCAGGCAGCGCCGGATGATGGGGGAAAGGGGGGAATCCAATGGCGGAACAGGTGACTGCGCGTGCTGTCTTCGTATCTCCTTCCAGAAATCTGCGCCTATGGGAGCTAGGAACGGCAATTTCCCGCGGCTGGCCATCTGAAAGAGTATGACCCCAAAACTATAAATGTCGCTGCGCTGATCACATCCGGCAGCATTGTCGAACTGTTCTGGAGCCATGTGAGTGGGAGTACCAAACCCTTGTCCATAGATGGTTTGGATTGCGCGGATGGTTCCATTAAGTCCGGCGGCCAAACCAGGGCGTTGCACCGACGGCAATTCATTTAGTACACCTGCAAGGCCAAAATCGGTGATCTTGGCGGTCATATCTTTGCTGATCATGATATTGGCCGGTTTGAGGTCGCGATGGGCACGTACACCTTTGGAGTAAGCGTATTCCATGCCATGGCAGATGTGAATCGACCAACGCAGGCTTTGAGTCAAGTCAGGTGGATGCTGCTGCAGGTAACCATCCAGTGAGTTCAATCCATCTTCGTTTGGGGCAACATACTCCATCGCGATGTAAAGCTTGCCCGATACTTCATCAACATAATTGGCTTGTACCAGATGGGGATAGCTTCCGAGTTCTATCCATATGGTTGCTTCCTTATGAAAGCGCTTCCTGATCTCCTGGTCCGCGAGGAACTCATCTTGGAAAGTCTTCAGCGCATATTCTTTTTTCGTTTCGTGCGAATAGACCAGGTAAACGACCCCAAAGCCACCTTTTCCCAGGATCCCCTTGACCTCGTATTTCTGGCCGATGATATCCCCCTTTTTATAGGAAATGCCAGGCTGATGGTCGCCCAATTTGAATGGCATGGGACCGGCAGATGTTCCCAGACCTTTATCTGGTTTGGACTTTCCTTTATTATCTGACCTGCGAAACCAGCTGCCAAAAAAACCACTCATCTTGATCTCCTACAGGTTCAACCAAGTTAGAAGAGCCTTACTTATCCGCTATTCAAGTTGTGGATTCTTCTTGAGCACCTTGCTAAACCAATTGTCAGAAGAACCGCTCATCTCTATTTTCTCCTTTGCCACGTACATCCCAGGGGAATGGTTTTTCGTTAAGATAGTATGTTTTTGGCAATCGAAAAACCAACCATTTTAATCACGAAGTACTCTTCGCTTCGGCAGATTGCATGTAAAAACTTCACGACGAGAAGCCATCAAGGGGTAAAAGCATAGTGGTGATATGCACACCACAGCATGTGTTTTCACAATACAACGGGTTAGCCATTGCCAAGTTTGCCAATAAAGGTGTTCGAAAATCTGTAAACCTTTAGTGTGATAAAGCAGATGTGACGAGCAGTATTAATGCTTCGGGTTCTTTATATGCTCCATAAAATTTGACGGCTTCTTGAGACTCTTCGCACAAAAAAGCTTGTTTCAGGGGGAATCGCTGGTGCTTTTATTAGGCGTATTCGTCGCCGATGGTGATAAGGGCTTGTAATTTGATTCGGGCTTGTCAGGAAGGTCGGAGATGGTATTATCAATTTCAGATCGCACTTGTTCCAACCATTGAGATCTGCGCTCTTCATCATGGTAATACCACCTCAGAATCCTGATTAATGCGTTCGCGACTGCATACTCCTCAGGTGTCCAACGCTTGGGTTGGGGAGTTGGACTGCTAGCGTGTTTTTCCCTAATAACGCCTGTTTGGAATTCTCCTGCTGCCCACCCTATTGAGAGAATCTCGCCCTCTGTTTGAAGGAATTGATCTAAAGCAATGATATCGTCAAGAAGTATTCTGTCAGTTAATCCAGTCTCCAAGCGGCTCAACGCGCTGCGAGAAATCCCTGTTTTGGCGGCAAATCCTCTGAGGGATATGTTTAGACTTATGGCTGTGCGAAGGCTGCGGGCGTAAGCCCCAATATCAGCCGGAATTAGAATACCACCCTCTTTGAAGACAACCTTGATTTCACCGGCAGGTATATCTGCTGGGTAGGGAGTTGATCGATAACGATATAATGCTGGGTGAATCGGTCGAGACCTGTACCTATCGGATACTGGATGTGATTTGATCCTTTCCCTGTATTGCGTAGTGCTAGGGTCAGGGAGATTATTTACACCTTCCTCGAGTATTCCGGCTGCTGCTTCATTATCCTGTGAATACAATTCCAAAAACTTTTCAACATCTGCTAATACGAAAGTGGAAGATGAAGAATGGATCACCCTCATGCTCTGGCATTTGGGCATTGATTCATATATCTCAAGTTCCTTGGCAAGCTCTGGCAAACTAATCTCTAAACCATGACAAATGCAGACAGCTGAGGATAGCGTAACTTGGGTAAGGTCGTTCTCAATGCGACTTAACAAGCTGGTTGCTAAACCACTTTTATCACTTATATCTTGTAATTCAAGATTGTGTATCCGCCGATAATTTCTGAGCCAATCGTGGAATTTCATAAGATTCACCTATTTATTGAAAAACATTTGACAAACACACATTATGCGACTATAATATTGTTGTCCCTATTATGCAAGTGAGACACAATTGCTGAATAGAATGGTTCTTGAGAAGATTATTTTGCCAAGCAAGTGAGAGAAAACCATATGTATACCCAACAGACATCCCTTCCTTCAAAATACTCTGATTTGCTCGAGGAGTTCTCCCAATATCTGCTCCTCCAACGAGAGCGGGACCCATCAACGGCAGCCAGCTATCGTTATGATGCTCGGATTTTTCTAAACTATCGCCTCTCCAAAGGGGAGGTCGATCTACCCAATTTGATCACACCGGAAGTCTTTCCTGGTTTTGTTATCTACCTGCGCAAGCGGGGCTTGAATAACTCCACCATCAAGCGCCGACTGATAGGAACAATGCGTTTTTGGAAATTCTTGTACAAACGCAAGCTTGTCGTCCACCCACCCGTGTCGCTGGATGATATGGATATCACGGTGAAGAAAGTCTACAACCAGACGCAGCCACTCTCCCCAACCAATTTCGCCAGAGTGCGCCAGGAGGCGACCCGTGAATTACGCCACATCTACTAACTTTCTTTACACCCGTGACATATCCATCACCTGGATCGTCCGCGATTCCGATTTGCCGCTCAAGCTGGTCTTGGGGACTCGGCGTTTGGATGTCTTATGGGATCACTCATCCCTTCTCTTGCACGATGTGCTGATTTGCCCAACCCCCCCTTGCTGGCCTGATTACATTGACCTGCGCGATCGCCTATTCCCTGAAGCGGAGCCGCTTTTCCCGACTGTGGATGGAAACCTCTATCGCCCGGTTAAATACCTTGAGCGGCTGAAGAAGATGCTCTCAGATGCCAGGCAAGATACGTCTCTGTCGCATCCCAAGGAGATGACAGAGGAACAACTCCAGGCTGTAGCAAATCTGCACTTTCTGATCCAGCGCCAGGCTTATCAAGCCACCCTGGCGCTCGCCTTTTGCAGCTTGCTGGGTATGCGTCCGAGCGAAGTAGCCAAGTTGGAAAAACGGGATGTGGATTTCAGTGCCCGGCTGTTGCATCTGCGCGATACCAAGTCGCAGGAAGACCAGAAACTTCCATTGCTCACTTGTTTGGAAGAACCTCTGCAGCGATATACGATGTACCTGGCTGATGCGTACTCGCCTCTTTTTGTCAATTCAAAGGGCAGGCCATGGGAGCGGCGAGACGCTAGCCGGACAATTGCCCAGTGGGGAGTGGAGAATAACATTCGATGTCTCACCCCCCGTAAGCTGCGGGCCTCGTTGGGCTCGATGCTCTCGCGCATGAAAGTCGAGCCGTCTTTAGTGGCGCTTATCCTGCGTCATAAGGATCCGGCTACTGCTTTACGGCACTACAACGAGCGTGAGATCCAAGAAGCTTTCTGCTGTTTGGAAGGGGTGGGGGAGGCTTTCGACACCCATGCTGTGAGCAGTGGACAAGGAGACTATGATCATGTGGGTGAAATGACCGAGAGGCACATATGAACCGAAAAGTCATCCCTGGACGACCGCTTTGTTTGCCAAAATTCCGTGAGGTTGGCGTTTCCCGGTATGATGTTGTTAATGTTCGCAGTTACAATCGAATGCAGTCCCCAGGCCGACCACTAAGCCGCATTCTGTGCGCGGGCGCAGCGCGCCCGGCGATGGTCATCTCTCTGGGACCTGTGTCTCCACAGGCCTCTAGCGGCCTACCCGAGACTGTGGCAGCATGCGCAGCGCACTGCGCATACCACCCGGAGACGAGCAGCCTCCGCACAACCCCTGGTTGTGTTCGTCCCTGCTTGGCCTTGCTCCCGGCGAGGGTTGCCTGGCCGCAGGCATTGCTGCCCGCGCCGGTGGTCTCTTACACCACCTTTTCACCCTCACGCCCCACCCTGAAAGGGTGGGGACGCACTATGTCTCTGTGGCCCATTCAGCAAGGTTACCCCTGCCCGGGTGTTACCCGGCGCCGTGCTCTGTGGAGTGCGGACTTTCCTCTGGCACCGTCTGATGCCAGCGACCATCCGGCCAGCCTGGGGAATTTCATCATACCATAAAATTCGAACTTCGAATTGACGCCGCTCCCGTTCTGCTGTACACTCAGCATAGAATGGATTGGCAAATTTCTCTTTCTGTCCTGTTGCTGGGAGTGGCAGCGCTGTTAGATGTGTTGCTGGCAGGGCTTGCCTGGCGCTGGCGCCGCCAACCTGGCGGATGGCCGTTTTTTGGCATGCTGGTCGCTGCGGGATGGTGGTGCCTGATGGCGGCGCTGGTCATTGCTGCAACTGCTCTCCCTATCAAATTGTTATTTGCCCGTTTCCAATTTTTGGGGATCGCAAGCCTGGCGCCATTGTGGATGATTTTTGCATTGCAGTATACCCAGCATACCCGCTTGCTAACTCGCTGGAACCTTGCCTTGCTGTGGGTGATCCCGGCTGTCACGGTGGGGCTGGTCTTCACCAATCGCTGGCACGGCCTGATCTGGGCTAAGATTATCGCTCCTCCGCCAGGATCTCTTGCAGCGCCGACCTATATCCACGGGGCCTGGTTTTGGGTAGAGGTTTCCTATACCTATTTCTTGTTACTGGTTGGCACCATTGCCCTGGTTTGGGCGGTGCTGCGCTTCCCCACTGTCTATCGCTCGCAGACGCTTGGGCTGATTATCGGCGCATGCATCCCCTGGATTGCCAATGTGCTTTATCTTGCCGGGATCAAACCTATTGCCGCGATGGATATCACCCCATTGGCTTTCATCCTCAGCGGGGTGGTTTATACCTGGGTGTTTTTGGGCACCCGCCTGCTGCGCCTCACGCCGATTGCCAGGGAGCTCTTGGTGGAAAACCTGCAAGATGGGGTGCTGGTGGTGGATACCACGCGCAATATTGTGGATCTCAACGATAAAGCGGTGGCGATCATACAGAAGATGGGCATCGATGCAGGAAAGGATGATCTGCTGGGGCGGAAGTTAGAGGATGTGTTTGCAGGCTGGCCTGATCTGCTGAACAAGTTTTCCCCGTTGACGGAAGTGCACGAGGTTATGCGCGTGGATGTGGGGGAAAAGATGGCTGTGGATCTGCAGGTTACGCCGTTACGGGATGGACGCGGCCAGTTGATCGGCCGGATGGCAGTGGTACGCGAAGTGACAGAATTCCATCATTTGCAAGAGCAATTGCGTCTGCAAAGCGTGGCGCTGGAGGCGGCTGCCAATGCAATCGTGATTACGGATTTGGATGGCAATATCGAATGGCTGAATCCTGCTTTCACGCGCATCACCGGCTACGAGGCTGAAGAAGTGTTAGGTCAAAACCCGCGGGTGTTGAAATCTGGCAAGCACCCTGCGCAGCTCTATCAAAATTTATGGAAGACGGTGCTGGCAGGCGGGGTATGGCATGGCGAGATGATCAATCGTCGTAAGGATGGGCGGCTGTACACGGAGGAAATGACGATCGCGCCGGTGCGGGATGAGCAGGGTGAGATCACCCATTTTATTGCGGTTAAGCAGGATGTGACAGCCCGCAAACTGGCCGAAGAAGGTCTGCAGCAAGCCAATGAGCAGTTGCGCGCCCGGATTGGGCAAATTGAGGAACTGCAGGAGCAGATGCGCGAACAGGCCATCCGCGACCAGCTCACTGGACTTTTCAACCGTCGTTATCTGGAGGAAACGATGGGGCGAGAACTGGCGCGTGCTGCCCGGCAAAGCACGCCGGTGGGGGTTGTTATGCTCGACCTGGACCACTTCAAGATGATTAATGATCAATATGGTCACGAGGCTGGCGATCTGATGCTGCACCTGCTGGGCGACCTGCTGAACGACCTGGTGCGTTCTGGGGATATTGCTTGCCGATATGGCGGGGAGGAGTTCCTGGTCATTATGCCGGGAGCGACCAAGGAAATTTCCCGCCAACGGGCGGATGAATGGCGGATGGCTTTTAGCGTGATGAGCATCCAATACCAGGGGGATACCCTCCAAACTACGCTCTCTGCGGGTGTGGCTGCTTACCCGGAAGATGGAAAAACGATGGAAAAATTGCTGCGAGCGGCTGATCGCGCCTTGTACCAGGCAAAGGAGAATGGTCGCAACCAGGTTGTAGTGTGGAGAGAGCAGGAGCATCCATAGAGCTATTTAGGGATCAAGGGTTAAGGAATGCAACCGTTGTACACCAGGAAGGATTTCGACAATGAGAGCAAAGCAATACATTCCGCTGATCTTACTCATCCTGCTGGCGCTGGCGTGCCAGACCATCACCGGCTCCGGGGCGCCCACTCCAACCTCCCAGGCTGCTGTGCAGGGAGCGACACAGGCACTGGCAATGGGCGCTACCCATACGGTGGAGGAGGCCACGCGTGTGTTCGAAGCCGCTGAGACGCTCATCCCTGATGCAGTTTCCAGCCCATCCCCGGCTGCACCGGAAGCTTCTTATACCCCAGTAGCATCCGAGACACCCATTGAACAGGTTACTGCCCTGGATGTCGAATTCAGCGTGCAAGACCCGCCCCTGATCGACGACCGTGTGGCGGTGATCAAAGAGACGCTGGCAGGCCTGGGATACGAAATTTGCCTTGGGTTGGACGAGTTTTACTCACCCTTTTATAGCGCGCAAACGGCGGCGGCGGTGAGGCAATTCCAGGCTGCCAATGACCTGGAAACCAGCGGGATCGTGGATGGGCTCACCTGGGAAAGGCTGTTCAGCCCGTCTGCCATGCCCGTCCCGCAGAGCCGCGCCCTGGAATTTGATCTGGTGGAGGCCTTTCCTGGCGGCGCGGGAGCGACCGATATGGTGGCAATCGGAGGCCAACTGTGGATGATGTCCGAAGGCTTTGGCTACGTCGAGATGTTCGACCCGGCCTCGCCGGATCTTTTCATGGGCATCTACGCCCTGGAGCCCCTACTTGGAGAAGAGGGTTATATCCCCGTGGCGCTGGCGACGGATGGCACGCTGTTATGGGTGGCCTTCCAGGGCAACGCAGACGGGATGGTATTAGCCTATGATGTGGCCAATGCCGTCCCGGTGGAGGGTCTGCTCAGACCGGTGATGTTGGAAGCCATCCATTTTGAGGCCTTCTTTATTCGCGGTATATCTCACGATGGCAAGCGCTTATCCATTGCGGTGGAAGACAGCCACGGAGCCAGTATCTTATCGTTGAACACTGAAAAACTCAGCGAATTGCATGCTACTGCGCTGCCCATGGAGAATTTCCCCGCTGCACCTGCCTTCGTTCCCGAAACGCAATCGCTCTGGGTTCCGGTGGAAGGTGTGTTGGGCGACCATGCCATTCTGGAGCTCAATGCCAGCGGGCTGACGGGCAACCTGCTGGGTGTATGTGGTCTGCAGGTGGCCTATGATGGCACGCTGCTTTGGGTGGTCAAAGCAGATCGGGTGGTGGGTGTGGCACCGCTCAGCGGAGAGGTCCGCACGCAGGCCCTATTTGATGCGCCGATGATGATCTGGGCGATCACGGTTGATGAGGGGAGGTTGTGGCTATTGGCTGCAGATGAGGTGGTTTATTATGTGGAGATTGACTAAATGACCCCTGTTTCACAGGCTTTACAAGAACTTCTAACGGCGTTCATCCTGTTTTTACCCAAAATAATCGTGGCTTTGGTTGTCTTTGCAGCGTCTTTGCTGGTGGCTGCGCTGCTAGCGCGAGCAGTCAGGCGGTCAATGGAAAGGCGAGGGTCTGAGGTGCAGATCACACTGCTGATTACCAGGCTGACGCGTTGGGGGATGATTATATTAGGAGTCGTTTTGGCTTTGCAGCAGGTTGATTTTGATGTCACTGCTTTCCTGGCTGGCTTGGGGGTCGCTGGGTTCACCATTGGTTTTGCGATCCAGGATGTGAGCAAAAATTTCGTCGCTGGGATGCTATTGCTTCTTCAGCAGCCCTTTAATATC
The DNA here is from genome assembly GCA_016932955.1 of Anaerolineales bacterium. The sequence continues at coordinate 36,884 of JAFGBV010000112.1, forward strand.
GGGGACTTCATCGAGGTGGGTGATTTCAGCGGAACTGTACAAGCGATTGACCTGCGCGCTACTCAATTGCGTACCGTGGATGGTAAGACGGTGCTGATCCCCAATGCAGATGTTTTCACTAGTGCTATTGTGAGTTATAGCCAGGCAGCTGAGCGCCGCCTGGATTTGACTGTGAGCGTGCCATATGAAAGCGATCTGGACCAGGTGAGTCGCACAGCGATGGAAGCGATCCATGCTGTGGATGGTGTCTTGCAGAATCCAGCGCCCACAATGGGTTTTAGTCAATTTGGGGCTTCGGGGATCAATTTCACACTCTATTATTGGATCGATACGGGGAAAACCGATTACCTTACGGCACAAGATGCAGGGGTGCGTGCAATCAAGCATGCCTTAGAGAAGGCCGGGATTGCCGTAGCTTATCCAGTGCAGCTGGTGATCGCCCGGCAGTGAGGGGAGACTGGTAGAGGAATCAAACAGGGGCGCTGCAGTGCCCCTGTTGATGTTTGAGGTGCCTCGCTTAGCCGCTGCTGCTTTTATTATGCTTTAGCTCCAGCGTGATCTTTGGTGTGTACTCCAGTTCTGGCAGCCAGTGGTGCGGGTTGGGGAAAGATGCTTCTTGGCGCTGGAGGCGGTTGCCAATGCAATCGTGATTACGGATTTGAATGGCAATATCGAATGGGTGAATCCTGCTTTGACGTGCATCACCGGACTTGTAGAGCGGTTGATGGCGCCTTGTACCAGGCAAAGGAGAATGGTCGCAACCAAGTTGTGGTGTGGGGAGAGCAGGAGCATCCATAGGGCGATTTTGGGATCAAGTGTGTTGGGGCTTTCTCAGCGCCCCAGCATCACAGCAAAAAGCCCGCTCCAGATCATGACAAAGATCTGCAAGCTGCAGAGAGCGACCAGCACCAGTCCCAGGCGGCGGGAAATCCAGCGCCCGCGCTTGCCCATGGCGATCAGCTTCACCGCCCCCGCGATCGCCGCCCCAATCCCGGCTACCTCCAATACCCAGAGGAACATCCACTGCCACCACCAGCCGGTGAGGTTGGTGTAGGCGAGAATTGAGCCGGTGGTGAGCAGGATGACGGTTGGGATGAGCAGGCCTGGCTGCGCCAGGGCATACATCAGGCAGCTTAGGATCAAGCCCACCAGGCCCAGTTCCATCGGCCACAGTGCACCAAACACTGAGCGCGGAGTGATCGCATCCATGACGATGGCGACGATGTTGGCCATGATCAGCGCCAAGCCGGAGCTCACCGCCAGCGGGACGAGCCACTTAGGTTGGAGGTCTTTATCGCTGGGCTCATGGGATAACTTGAAGAAGAGTTTTAACCCCTCTGGCCCAAAGCGCTGGCGCAGGTCGGAGTCGGTGACATCATTGGCAAACTGGCGGTCGGTGATGTGCTCGCGCGCCGGGCCGGAGAACACAGCCCCTGCTGGGCGCTCTATTTCTGCCTCGGGCGCAGGCGAGCGGCTCTCTATCGTGGGAATCGCAGAGAGGGCCTCCGGGATGGTGACCGCGGCTTCTTGGGCAGTTTCCACCAGCGCCTGCTTCATTTCGTCAGCGCTCTGGTAGCGGTCATCGGGGTGTTTGGCGAGCGCTTTCAGCACCACCCTCTCCATTGCTTCGGGGATCTGGGGGTCAATCTTGCGCGGCAACACCAGCGGATCGTTGAGGTGCTTCATTAAGATTGCCAGCGGGGTGTCGGCATCGAAGGGGGTGTGCCCGGTGAGCATCTCGTAGAAGACGATGCCGAGGGAGTAGATATCGGAGCGCGGGTCGCAGTGCCCTTCCAGCCCTTGCTCGGGGGCCATGTAATTGAGCGTGCCCATCAGCGCGCCGGTGACGGTGTACTGCGTGCCGCCGATGATCTGGGCGATGCCGAAATCGGTGATCACTGCCTGGCCGCGGCCGGTGAGCAGGATGTTGGCGGGTTTGATATCACGGTGAATGATGTTTTCGCTGTGCGCATAGGCGAGCCCGTCGAGCACGCCGATCAAGATGTGGATGCCCTCGCCCAGCGGGATGCGCTCGCCGCGCGTGCGGTAGGCATTGAGGTGGGCTTTGAGTGTATCGCCCTCCAGTAATTCCATCGCCATATAGTACAGATCATCCTGCACGTCGAAGTCGTAGATCTGCACGATGTTGGCATGGCGCAGCCCGGCAACTGCGCGCGCCTCGCGTTGAAAGCGGGCGAGGAATTCCTGCTCTTCCACCAGGTCAGAGCGCAACACTTTGAGCGCCAGGTAGCGATCCAGTTGGGGATGGTAGGC
>JAFGBV010000010.1 GCA_016932955.1 Anaerolineales bacterium
CGTCAACGTGGTCTTGCCATGGTCGATGTGCCCCATGGTGCCCACGTTCATGTGTGGCTTATTGCGTTCAAATTTTTGCTTGCCCATAAAAGCTCTCCTATAGGTTCAATAAAAGCACCAAATTTGTGGCGGAGATTCCGCCGCTCATGCCAAAATCATTTTCGCCACATTCTCAGACACCTGAGCATAGTGGTCAAATTCCATTGTAAAGACGCCGCGTCCCTGTGTAGCAGAGCGGAGATCGGTTGCGTAACCGAACATCTCTGCCAGGGGGACCATGGCATCAACCGCCTGTATGTTGCCGGGGCGCATTTCTGTGCCCTGAATTTCGCCGCGACGGGCATTCAACTGACCGATAATCTCACCTAAGAACTCCTCAGGTGTTAGAACCTCCACTTTCATGATCGGTTCCTGCAGCTTAGGGGCTCCTTTGTGGATGCCTTCCTTGAAGGCCATGCTGGCAGCCAGCTTGAAGGCCATTTCATTCGAGTCAACCTCGTGGAAGGATCCATCATACAGACGCACTTTGACGTCCACAACTGGATACCCCGCCAGCACACCAGCCTCAGCTGCCTCGAGTACGCCTTTTTGAATGGCAGGGAGAAATTCCTTGGGGATAACACCTCCAACGATTTTCTCCTCATACACAATCCCGCTGCCGGGCTCGCCGGGTGAAAGCTCTAGGACAACATGTCCATACTGGCCGCGCCCACCTGTTTGCTTCACGTGCCGATACTCAGCCCTTTCGACCGGGCGGGTGATCGTTTCGCGGTAAGCAACTTGTGGCTTTCCAACCCTGGCCTGCACACGAAATTCGCGCAGCATTCGATCAACGAGGATTTCGAGGTGCAGTTCGCCCATGCCTGAGATGATCGTCTGACCAGTTTCCTCATCCACGCGGACGCGGAAAGTGGGATCTTCCTCTGAGAGTTTGTGCAGCGTGTCGGCCATTTTATCCTGGTCGGCAGTGGTTTTCGGCTCGATGGCAACGGAGATCACCGGTTCGGGGAAGGTGATATTTTCCAGTAAGACCACATTTGCTGCATCACACAGTGTATCACCGGTGAAGGATTCTTTGAGGCCTAGCACAGCGCCAATATCGCCTGCCAGAACCTCGGTAATATCCTCGCGCCGGTCAGCATACATGCGCAGCAGGCGACCGATACGCTCTCGCCGATCTTTGGTCGAGTTGTATACCATGGAGCCTTGCGTTAGCTTGCCGGAATAGACCCGGATATAAGCCAGGCGTCCCACATAGGGGTCGGTTACGATTTTAAAGACCAATGCGCTCATTGGCGCTGCATCCTGCGCCGGACGTTCTATCTCTTGTTCGGTGCGAGGGTGGAGGCCTTTCACCGGGGGGATATCTGCCGGGGATGGGAGGTAATCGACCACCGCATCCAGCAGGGGGTGAACGCCTTTGTTTCGTAAAGAACTACCGCAGAAAACCGGTGTCGCCTTTCCGTTGATTACGGCATGGCGAAGTGCGGCTTTGAGCTCATCCAGCGAGATTTGCTGGCCTTCCAGGTATTTCAGGGTGAGAGCCTCATCCATTTCGGCGATCTGCTCAACCAGGCGCTCGCGCCATTCTTTGGCGGTTTGCACCAGGTCAGACGGGATCTCCATTACAAGCGGCTCTTTTCCCAGATCATCATCCCAAACAATTGCTTTCAACGTCAGCAGATCAACCGCGCCGCGGAAGGAGGATTCGATGCCGATGGGAAGCTGCATGGCGATAGGGTTAGCGCCCAATCGCTTGCGCACCATATCGATGGTGCGCTCATAAGAGGCTCCCGATCGGTCCATCTTGTTCACGAAGCAGATACGGGGAACCTGGTAACGATCTGCTTGCCGCCATACAGTCTCGCTTTGGGGTTCGACGCCTTGAACCGCATCGAAGATGACGATCCCGCCATCCAGCACCCGCAGTGAGCGTTGTACTTCTGCAGTGAAGTCGATATGACCTGGCGTATCAATGATGTTAATTTGATAACCCTTCCACTCCGCCGATACTGCTGCCGAGACGATGGTGATGCCACGCTCGCGTTCTTGCTCCATCCAGTCAGTTACGGTTGTGCCATCATCTACAGAGCCAAGACGATGGGTTTTGCCTGTGTAAAACAGGATGCGCTCGGTGGTAGTGGTTTTACCCGCGTCGATATGGGCAATAATGCCGATATTGCGATATTGGTCGAGCGGGTATTGGCGGGTCATCGTAGAAACCTGACACTAAAAAGATCATCCAGAAAAGATCGAAAATTCAATGCAGATCAATCGGGACGAGATCACTAGACGCGATAATGCGAGAAGGCGCGGTTGGCTTCGGCCATCTTGTGCGTTTCTTCGCGCTTGCGAATGGCAGTACCCTGGTTGTTGGCAGCATCTGTTAGCTCGGCGGCAAGCTTATCCGAGAAAGTCTTGCCAGAGCGACCAGAAGCGGCCTGGATGATCCAGCGAGAGGCCAGCGCAAAGCGGCGGTAGGGGGCTACTTCCATAGGAATCTGATAGGTGGCGCCACCCACGCGGCGTGGCTTTACTTCCATCACTGGGGCAACATTCTTGATTGCCTGGTCAAAGATTTCGATGGGGTTACGCTTGGTGCGCTCCTCAATCAAATCCAGTGCATCATAGACCAGGCGAGTGGCTGTGCTTTTCTTCCCGCGCTTGATCACACGATTGATGAAGTTTTGCAAATTCACGCTGCTGTAGCGAGCGTCGGGGAAAATTTCCCGTTTTTCGGGCTTACTGCGTCGAGACATACAATTACTCCGTTATATGAACTAAGACTTAGGACGCTTGGAACCATATTTGGAGCGGCCTTGCTTACGGTTGTTAACGCCAGTGGTATCTAGCGTGCCGCGTACGATGTGATAACGCACACCGGGTAGGTCTTTCACACGCCCGCCGCGCACCAACACAACCGAGTGCTCCTGAAGCGAGTGGCCCTCGCCGGGAATATAGGCAGTGACTTCGACGCCATTGCTCAAGCGCACGCGGGCGATTTTGCGCAGCGCTGAGTTAGGTTTCTTGGGGGTCATTGTTTTTACGACTGTACACACGCCGCGTTTCTGCGGTGCACCCTTTGGCTGGCGCACGCGGCGCTGCTTCATCGAGTTGAGGGTGTACAATAATGCGGGAGCCTTGCTTTTTTCTCGCTTTGTTTTGCGTCCTTTACGGACCAGTTGATTGATTGTGGGCACCTTTGCCTCCGACCAAAAACTGAACTTTGTTGGTTGATTATTTTCCATCAAGGGAGGCCATCGCAGTTCATGATGGCCTCGCCTTGGTTGCTGTCGTGTTGTTCAGGCAGAGCATTGCTACCTGATTGTGTTAAGGGATACGAACTAAGATTTTACCATGCGCCTAAAGGGGCGTCAAGGAGCATTTTTAGGCTTTCGGCCTCTCTGCAGTAGTTTTGCAGATTAACAATTAGCCCACGAAACGGGCAGAGCAGGAGCAGAATAATCTAGAATTTGCTGAACGTTCGCCCCATCGTTTACTTGGTGGCA
>JAFGBV010000113.1 GCA_016932955.1 Anaerolineales bacterium
GAAGAACAGCAGTCCCCCTGCCACCGTCAGATCATCAGGTTCCGAAGAATCATTCCCTTGCAGCACTGCCAGCGTCCCGCCTTCCTGGTTGATATCCTTCACCATCCAGGTCCCCGCCGCGGTGCCATCCGAGCGCCATAATTCGGTATTATGCACATCATCCTGAGCCGAAAAATACATCAGCCCATCATAGATCACCGGTCCGTCTCCCGCCAGTGATTCGCTAGCTCCCGGGTAAATATCCTCCACCATCGCGAGGCTTCCCAAAGCGCTGTCGTATTTCCAGAACTCATCCCCATTCACGCCATCATCCCCATAGAAGTACAGGTCATCCTCATAAACGATCGGATAATGGATATCAAAACTTCCTGCCCCGCTCACCGTATCGGCAACCATCACTGTCCCTCCCGGGGTGCCATCGCTGCGCCACAGCTCATAGCCATGCACGCCATCGTTCGCGCTCAAAAAGAGCATCCCATTGACATCAATGAGATCCTCGGGGCTTGAGCTGCCTGTGCCGGTGTAGATATCGCGCACCAGGATCGTATTGCCCGGCGTGCCATCGCTGCGCCATAGCTCATTCCCGGTGACGCCGTCATCCGATGCGCTGAAAAAGAGCATGCTCCCCCCCACCACCGTCAGGTTGATAGGGCCGCTGCTGCCAGTGGTGTTGATATCCATCACCATCTGTGTCCCCCCTGGGAGACCATTGCTGCGCCATAGCTCCTTGCCATTCGTTTCATCCGTAGCAGTGAAATACAGGATATTTCCCATCACAACCAGGTTAGCAGGGCTGGAGCCGTTATACCCGGGATAAATATCCTTGACCAACTCCGTCCCGCCGGGTGTGCCATCTGACCTCCATAGCTCGCTGCCATATTCATCCGTATATGCAGAAAAGAAGAGCCTGTTGCCCACAATCGGCAGCTCCACCACGGTGAGGCCAGAGATCGTGGACCCTTCAGGTCCAGGCCGGAAAACTTTGAGCAGATAGGTGCCGTCAGAAGTGCCGTCCGTGCGCCACAGCTCATCCCCCTCCGCCTCCGTGCCGGTCACAAAGTACAGCACGTCGTCCATCACCACCGCTTGGTCGCCAGAAATCTCCAGGTGGTCATCATCCCCTGGGGTTGTATTGATCTCCTCCACCAGGAAGGGATCCACTCCCGCTGCGGCATCCTCTGCCGCTTGAACCTCGCCTGCCGGCCCCATCCCCGCCAGCACGCCGCCCACCATCAACACCACAAGCCAAAGACGAAAGAATCGCACGATCCGCTTCATCAAATTGATCTCCTTTGTTAAATGGGGTTCCCGCCAGGCATCCCGCCCTCGGCAGCTATTTGTCTATTTTACCCTAACCCATCTATCGCTTTACCGCGTCACCAATATCAGCGGCACATAAATCACGATCCGATCCGCGATCACCTCACACGGGTTCAGCAAGATACCGTAAATGTGATCATCACCAGATCGATCATCCTGCCAGGCTGCCAGCCCGACCGGCAGCGTCTCATCCCATGCTAGAGCCGGAAATTCCTCCCCCGCAGCGCCGGAAAACACCAACGCATTCGTCGCAGCCCGCCCATTCGGCACACGCCCCATCGCACTGATACATTGACCATATAGGTCCGCTCCCGTTGCCACCTCGCGGCTGTCATCCCACAGCGCCACAAAACTGCTGCGGGGGGCGTGGTATGCCAGGGTTAGATGCAGCTGGTCTTCCGCAGCCGTAGAAATGGCTAATTCATCATCCAGCACCCCCTCGCCATCCATTTGCCTGCCATAGATGTCACGCCCTTGCGTTTCCTCGTCGCGGTCATCCGGCCAGGCCACCAGGTAGCGGTCGCTTTCTGGGCTGTAAGCCACGCCAGGTGCAAATTGATCATGCGTCTCGCTGCAAAATTCCACCACCTCCCCTTGCAGAGTACCCGCCTGGCCCACGCGCTGGCCGCGAATGTCATCCTGCTCGCCAACCGCCTCACGCCACACAACCAGGCAACTGCCACCACCCGGCTCTAATGTCCGGCAAGCCACATCCGGAGAGCGCTGAACTGCCTCCCCAGTGGCGATATCGATCTCAGCCGTGCCCGGAACATCCCCCGCCGGCACCCGCCTGCCCTGGATATTGCCATTCTCCTCATCTGTCTCATAAACCACAAAGTAAGCCCCGCTGATGGGGTTGAAGACCACTCGCGGGCTGCTGCGGAGCGCATCGCCACTCGTGGCAACCGCAAAATCGCCCCCATCCAGTGTGCCATCCGCATTCACCCGCTGCGCATAGATTCCCGCATTGATGCCCTGGTCTTCCCAAACTACCAGATATTGGTTGGTATCCAGGTTATAAGCCACATCAGGGGCTAGCTGGCTGTCAACGTTTACCACAATTGGGAATGTCTCTCCCACCGCGACCCCGTCTAACCTTACCCGCTGGCCCCAAATATTCCAATTTCCACCGCGCTGATCCTGCCACACCACCAGGAACTCCGCCTCCACACTGTTATAAGCCATTGCCGGTTGCCGTTGTTGTTGCCGAGGCAACGAGATCGTGAAAGCATGCCCGATCAGGCTTCCGTCGGTTTCGACACGCTGCCCAATAATTTCATTGGCAGCAGCAGGAACATCAGATATTAATACAACGAGACAACCAGAGTCCGACGCGCCGCAAGCCAATTGCTGCCCGCTCCAGTAATTCTGTCCTTCATAGATCATATAAGCATCCGCCGGGAGGCTGCCATCGGCTGCCACCACCCGTCCACGCAGATCGTCATTATCAATTCCGCTGAGGTCATCTTCCCAAATCACCACCCACTCCTGGCTGTCTGGACTGTAAGTAACCTCCGGCACCACCTCATACACATCACTCACACTCACCTGTATGGGCAATCCTTCTGCTGCTCCTGCCAGGGAAACCCGGCGCGCCCCAATTTGGTAGTCGCCGTCCTCACTGCGCTGGTAAGCCACCAACCACTCACCAGCCGTTCCCGCTTGCGGGTTAAAGGCCACTGACGGATAAGTTCGACTTTCTGTTGGGTGCGCCACAACGATAAACTCTGACCCCATCGTCCACGAGTTGTCCATCAAGCAGCCATAAATGCGGTGAATTCCAGCGCGAGAATCTTCCCATACCACCAGGAAATCACCACCATCCGCTGGGTTCGCACTGACCCTCGGCAAGAACTGATCCTGAACTGCCGTGCTGAAGGGATATTCAGTCCCGCCCACAATCCCCATCGCGGAGACCCGCTTGCCAAAGACATCATAATGACCCCCACTGTACCGCTGGTAAACCACCAAGTAATCACCCAACTGCGAGTGAAATGCCAAAGAAGAGTTTTCGTACTGACCACTGGGTGTGCCATCAGCAATATCAAATGCTGGACCTAAAGAATGCCCATCGCTTCCCAGCAGAACGCCTTCAATATCGTTTTTCGAGTAGTTTGTCCATGTCACCAGATAGCGTGCATTTACCGTATCATAAGCAACTGTTGGAGAGATTAAGATGTCTGTAGCATCCGAATAAATCGCAAAACAACCCCCAGTAAGCACACCGTCACCAGAGACGAACTGCCCGAAGATCCCATCAAGCATATCAGTGTAACGCTCATCTTTGTAGACAACCAGGTATTCATCCAGATCATCGTTATAAGCCAGCGCCGAGTATGTAGGGCCATCTCCCTCGACATCAGAAATTAGAAAATCATCCCCCTTGCCCAGGCTGTTTATCGCCTGGATCCCAGCCGATGCTATGCTTTCCATGCCGGCGGATATCCTGGCTGGATACAACGAAATTAGCACCATCGCCCCCAATATCACCATGCAGAATACTTTCTCCCGAAGCTTCACCCTTGTACCTCCTATGCACATGGATTTTGATTTGCTATAACAAATGGTAAGCTACCGGCTGATCACCTCCATCACGAATAAAATATACCATAAAAAGCTATTGCGTAAAAACACTGATCCCCCACCTCAACATACTACACTGGGGGGATCAAGGGGGCCTTCCTACAACAGCCTCATCTGCCTCTCCCCCTTCACCACCTTCTGCGGTGTGTACAGCGGCATCTTGCTCGCGATCCCGTAACGCCCGCAAAGTTCCCCCAGCCGCGCATACAGCGCCTTTGCCTGCGGCGAATAGCACTCGTAGCGCAGCCCGAAGCGCCGCTCGTATTTCTCCCGCACTCCGGGGAAATGCTCGTCCAGGCGGGTGTAAAAATACTCCCGTGAGCCCTCGCGCAGCGTCATCCCCATCGAGGGCAGGATGTACCGCGCCCCGCAGTCCGCCGCCTGCTCTACGATCTGCGTGATATTCTCCTCCGTGTCTTCCAGGAACGGCAAGATCGGCATCATCATCACCCCCGTGGCAATCCCCGCCCCTGCTAGCGCCCGCATCGCCGCAAAGCGCGCCGAGGGCGGCGGCGCGCCCGGCTCCAGCTTCTTCGCCAGCATATCGTCCGCCGTCGTAATCGTGAAGCTCACCGCCGCGAACACCTCGTTGATCTTCCGCAGCGTGTCCAGGTCGCGCAGCACCAGGTCACTCTTGGTCAGGATGTGCACCGGGAAGCAGTTGTCTGCGATCACCTCCAGCGCCTGCCCCGTCAGCCTGTATTTGCGCTCCACTGGCATGTAAGGATCATTCATTGATCCCGTCCCCACCGTGCCGCGCTGGCGCTTGCGTGGCAGCGCATCCCTCAGCAACTCCACCCCATTCACCTTCACCAGGATGTCGACAAAGTTCTCGATCTGGTAGCACACCGAACGCGAATCGCAGTAGATGCACTGGTGCTGGCACCCCCGGTACAGGTTCATGTTGTAGCGCAGCCCGAACCAATCATCCGGCTGCTTCACACTGTTCAGGATCGTCTTGACCGTGATCTCGCGGATCATACCCCAATTATATTACCCCCGGGGAAAGAATCGCGGCACCTGCGCCATGTACGCCTTGTATTCCGGCATCCGCTGCAAGAGATCCTGCTGCTCAAAAATGTGAGCCGCACCAGATAGGCCTCCGGTTGCTCAGGATGTCCTGCGCCTCCCCCAGATAGCAGCCTTTACCCGCCGCTCGAGCCGATCACGCTCAAGATCAGGCCCAGGACGATCGCGCCAGACCAGATGTACATCCACATCTTCAGGTTCAATGCCTCGTTCTTGATATTTTGCCAGCCCCACACGAACGTGTACAACATACAAATAAGTCCCAGAATACCCTTTACTAACCCCTCTTTCTGGAATAACTTCACCAGCACCATAATCCCTGCCACCCAGGCCAGGGCCATACCCACGAATGATAATGTGCCCATTTTACAATCTCCTTTATCTATATCTGAATTGAACCTGCAAACTGTACGAGTAAATCAGAACGGGCGCTCAAGGCTTTCTTGTCAAGCCAGCCCGAGCAACCGGAGACCCCAATACACGATCAATCCTGCCAGTAGAATTGTGCTGATCGCTGTGCGCTGCTCAAACGCAGCCAACCCATCCACATAGCGCTTGCGCAGCGCTTCGGGTAAAACCGCCCCCAAGAATATCAGCATAAATGCCGCCAGGAACACCGGCGCGAATGCGTGCACTTCCAGCGCACCGCGCCACTCGCCGCGCAGCAGCAAGCCAATCGCGGTTGTCAGCCCGCAGCCCGGGCACGGTATGCCAAAAGTCTCCTTCACCGGGCAAGGCCAAACCGCCCAGCCCAGCAGGTGCAACCCCAATTGGATGCCGCCCACACATACCAAGACCCAGGCATCCCGCCGTTTATCCACCAGCGATGCCAGCACCGGCGTGAACAACGCCCGTTTTACATGTTCACTTGTTGAGCTCGCAAATAGTTGTAGGGATAGCTGTTTCACGCGCATTCTACATGCAAAAACACAACTGGATGGAAATAGTTACTCCAGTGCCTTACACATCGGGCGATATGCCAAGCAGAGAAATCCTCTGGTCAGATTAGCCCACCCGGCGCATTCGCTCGCTGACATCCTGCCCAAAGCGCTGGATGTGCTCGCCAACGAATTCCCCAGGGTCCTTGGTGCTGTCCATCATCAGCGGCGTCATATCCAGCGCAAAGGAGAGCCCCGTTGTCACATCCACCCCATGCGACTCAAAATACGTGGCATTCGCCCGCCGGCGCCCCATCGAAGCCAGGTCGTAACGCTTCCCGCCCACAATCTGCGAATCGAACACGCCAAGCAGAGCCGCCTGCAAGCTCTCGTGTTCCGAAACGTCCAGCACCACCTTGTCCACATCCACCATCCAATCCAGATCCCGCCACACCTCGCAGCCTAGCAGCCGCACGGGTCGCTCCGCCTCCTCCAGCCTGCGCAGCGCCGCCACCACCCGCAGCGCCACCGCCACGTGTGTGTCGTGCTTATCCGCCAGATTATGCGTGTACACCACCTGGGGCCGCGTGGCGCGCAGCAGCCGCACGATATCCTCCACTGGCTCCTGCCGCGAGGCGTCCTTGATCACCTTGCTTGGATAATCCAGCATCACCTGCGCCGCGTATTCGCCAACGTAGGCTGCCTTGCGCTGCTCTTTGAAGCGCACCAGCCGCATCTCTTCGTCGCTGTAATCTTTGTATAAAGCATCGCGCGGCGAGCCGCGCCCGTCCGTCACCACCACCCCCGTGAACCACTTATCCATTTGCTGGAAGCATTCAAGGATCGGCTGCGCCGCCATGATCTCGATGTCGTCCTGGTGCGCCACCAGGCACAAGTGCGTCGTGCGTCCCAGCCCCTTCTCCACCGTCTCCCCGTCGGGGATGTAGATCTCAGCAGTATCTTGGTAAAATTTCATGTTCACTCCTTTCGCTCAATAACCCAATCACAGCACTGGCAGGCTTGCCGCAGCCACCGATTGACCCACGCGGCGGATTTTCTCATCCGGCAAATGCAGCTCAACCCTCTCCAGCAACGCCGGGAATTCTGCCTCAAATACTTTCTTCGCCCCCTCCAGCAGCAGGTTGCCGCCGCTGCCCGAGGTGCAACGCCCCAGGATCAGCAGGTGCTTCATGTCGTAAAAATCCGCATAATGGGCGATCCCATATCCCAAGTAGATGCCCATGCTCTGCCAGATCTTCACCGCCCCCTCGTGACCTGCTTCCAGCTTCTCTTGCACAAACTTCAGCTTTTCCGCATCCGTCACCTCCGCTGGGATGGCAATCCCCGCCGCCGGCGCCAGGCGGAACACGCACTGCTGCGAGAAATAAGATGAGCCGCAGCCCCGGTCACCCGACCACTCATCAATGGGTGCGCTCGGATTGTAATCGATCGGCGCAAACGCCAGCTCATTCAGCCAGCCCATGATCCGCCCTTCCATGCTCACGTAACCCGCCGCCTCGCTCGAGCCTAAGGCAATCCCCAGGATGCCGTCCTCCCCGATCGCCATCGAGCCTGCCAGCGCTGTCACATCCCCGTCATTGATCACCTCCAGCGGCACGCCTAGCTCTTCGCGGATGCGCAGGAACATATTGCGGATCTGGTCAAATTTTTCCGCCGGAATGCCGCGAAACAGCGAGGCCACCATCGGGCGGTTATCGATGTAAATCCCCGCCGAGCTACCCCCGATCGCATCCACGCGTGGCATCTTGCTCGCCGCGGTTTTCAAAGCCGTCATGATCTCCCGGTAATGATATTCCGGGTCGCTATTCTTGCGCGGCTCCCAGATCACTTCCTCACTGTAGATCGGCACCCCATCCACCACCGCACTCACCTTGCGGTCCGAAGCGCCCAGGTCAAACCCGATGCGGTAGCCGCCCATATTCTTCCCCAGCCGCTTGCCGCTCTCCCGCGCCGCCGGAATTTCGCCCACCTCACAGGACACGACAGAAAATTCCTTCAGATAGACTTGCTCGCCCATGAAGTGATAGTCAAATTTCTGTGCCCCGTCCGCAGAATACGCCTGGCGCAAATACTCTGCGATCCTGCGCGGCCTGCCAAAATAGACCGTATGCCCTCCGCGCTGCCAGAGTAAGAATTTGATGATGCGTTCCACATACTGGTAATTGGCTTCAAACTCAGGGTGCTCCTCCGGGTAAACTTCGATCTCATATCTGGATAGCTCCCCCTCGCTCCGCTCCAGCCCAATCACAGCCTGTTCACCAACAGGTGCTACATCATGCTGGAAGCTACGATTTGCCAGCACTGCCGGGCGAAAACCCGCATCCAAAGGGGGAGCGATCCGTGGCGCAATCAATTTCATCGACATAATACCTCCTCTACACATCCTCATATAAAAAGCCTGCCCAGTTTGGAGACACTTTCCTCGCCGGGCAGCGTTTGGCACATTGGATTACCAGATTCTAGATATACAGATCACGCCGGTGATAGACCCAATACCCCACCGCCACGCAGACAACGATGATCGCCGCCGAGAGCAGCAGGTACAGCCCATCGACACTGCCGCTGCGGAACAGATCGCCCGCTTCGTAATAGCGGAATGGTGTGAAGTACTTGAGAAAATCCAGATCCTTCTGCATGTTGGAGATGATCGACATGAAGTAGGTCACCAGGATGATCGCAATTGCCGTCGAGCCAGAAAGCTTGTACCGCTTCATCACGCAGCCCAGCATCAGCCCAATCGCCAGGAAGATCAGCTCGATCATAAACATGGCTCCCATTTCCAACGTAAGGAAGTCGTAAAAAGCCTTGTCAGGGTTATACGACTGCACCGCCACCACCGAAATCCCCCAGGTGATCAAGACGAAGGCAATGCAATTCACCAGCGCCGCCAGCGCCTTGGCTGTGACCACTCTGCCGCGCGAGACCGGCAGCACCAGCGA
>JAFGBV010000114.1 GCA_016932955.1 Anaerolineales bacterium
CCGCGCACGCTGCGCTTGGCTTCGTGACGGCTCATCACGCGTCCCGCCCCGTGACAGGTGGAGCCGAATGACTGCAACATGCTCCGTTCAGTGCCCACCAGCACCCAAGAGGCAGTGCCCATGCTGCCGGGCACCAGCACCGGTTGCCCGATGGCGCGGTATTCGTCTGGCAATTCCTCGGCCCCAGGGCCAAAGGCGCGCGTCGCACCCTTACGATGTACGCACACCTTCATGCGCTCACCGTCAATGATATGCGTCTCGATCTTGCCCATGTTGTGGCAAATGTCGTATACCTGGTGCAAATGCCAGTCTTTCAGCTTGCCCGCCAGCACATCCTCGAAGGCCAGCCGGGCGTGATGGGCCAGGATCTGCCGGTTGGCGAAGGCATAGTTGGCTGCGCAGCGCATGGCTGCCAGGTAATCCTTGCCCTCCGGCGAATCAAGCGGTGCACAAACCAACTCCCGGTCGGGTAAATGGATGCCATAGCGGCGTACCGCTTCCTGGAATATTTCCACATAATCCGTGCAGATCTGGTGACCAAAGCCGCGCGAGCCGCAGTGAATCTGGACTGCCAGATTTCCTTCTTGCAATCCCATTACCCCGGCAGCCTGGCTATCGAAGACCTGCTCGACAAGGTCGATCTCGATGAAATGGTTGCCGGCGCCTAAAGAGCCAAGCTGCGGGCGGCCGCGTTGCCGGGCGCGCACGCTCAACCTGCCCGGATCCGCACCCTCGACACGCCCTGACTCTTCGGTGCGGCGCAGGTCAGCTTCCGTTGCCATGCCCTTCTTCAACGCCCAGCGCGAACCATTCCGGCAGACATCATCCAATTCGGCGTCAGTCAAGCGAACCGCGCCATCCTCACCCACCCCTGAGGGGCAGTGCTGGTTGAGGGCGGTCGCCAGCCTATCCAGGTGTGGCAGGGCGGCCTGATAATCGATTTGAGAACCTAAAAGACGTACTCCGCAGTTGGAAACAACAAAGCCATTGGCAATAAAGTTGTGGGCAGTGTGATCAACCGTGAAATCGTAAACCAGTTCACAATCTTCCACCGCTTCAATGCGTGCAATTTCATCCCACACCATGCCAGAGTCTGCCAGACCGCGTGTCACCTCAGCTCGAAAGTTGTCAAATTTCGGAAAATCAGCGTTGACTCGCGGTGGTGTCTGGCGGCCTTCATACAAAGACCGTTCGAGGAAGCGTCGGTTGGTGGTCGTACTGGTCAGTCGATTATAGATAACCTGAGGAGATTGACCCGTCGCAGCAAGCGCTACAGCCTCTTGAGCCGCTGCCTGGCGAGCCTCAATATGCTGTGCTTTGTAGATCAAATATTGTACGGCCTGCGCAGCCAGAGCGCGGCGACTATGGTTATATTCGAAACCTATTGTGTTATACAAGCGGGCCAAATTCTCGGGTTCAGAAGAGATGACCAGCCGGAGACGGATGGACTGGCTGCCATCGATGTTGACTTGTTCTTTACGTGAAGCTATTCGTTTTGCCTGTATACCAAACTCAGCCAACCAGCTCACTATCCCTTCAAGGAATGTCTGACCTCCAGCTTCATAACCCGAGTGCTTGTTCATGGATAAAACCGCCGCGGAAAGGTTACAACCATGACCGCTGACTGCTTTTGGTGCACTCAGTTCTGCCCCGAACAATGCTGCCAGGAACAAACGTTTAAGCCACAGAGGAGCAGGCTCTAACCAAATTGGCAGGCTGTAGTCTTGAGTCGTCTTATTCCCCAATGGCACACCCAGGTAGTTGAGCAACGCAGTAAGAGCTGTACTATTTACCGTCACGGAATACTCAGTATTTTCGAATTCGTAAGTAGTATAAGTGGTATTGATAGTGTGTTTACGCCGGCGTGACCATACCCGGCTGGGTTTGAATCCCAGATGGAGTATATCTTTCCGCAGATCTTCCAAGTCTTCAGGATTCCCATAGAAAGCGATTTGGCCTTTGCCTGACTTACGATCGAAACGTATTGAGCCGTCGCCAAATAAAAACCCCATTAACTTGCATATGTAGGGAACTGCCGGAGAATCCAACTGCAAGGGCAGTAATTGGCGGCGCTCTAAATGGGTCAATATCTGACAAACAGAATTGCCATTATGCCCCTTTCCTAAATTATGTAGGTAAGCCGTCATCTCCTCAATGTTGGCCAGTACCCTGGATTCAGGAGGACTGAATGGCACACCTTCAAATGCAAACACGGCAACCCGTTCACCAGTTAACAGACGGCCCAGAGGTTGCATGCTGTCCTCAGTCCAGAAAGGGTGATCTTCTGTGGCGGTGATGGTACGCCCGCTTTTTGTGATCAGGCGCAACACCGGCGTATTTGGAGTCTGCCCAAACCAGCGCAACGGAAGAGTTGAATCATAGCGAGGGCAAGCGAGTTGAAAACAAGCTAATGACTCCCGCGGCCAATCGTGTTCGAGCTCGTCAATCCGGCGGGTATATCCGTGAGCGTGAAGTACCCGACAATCGCCAGACAGGCAATTAATATCATAACCT
The DNA here is from genome assembly GCA_016932955.1 of Anaerolineales bacterium. The sequence goes on from JAFGBV010000114.1 coordinate 2,515, forward strand.
ATTCCCCCAGGGGAGATAACGCCCTCGGGGTAGCGTGTGGCAGCGACGCCACCAATGGGGAAGCCATAGCCCTGGTGCATGTCGGGCATCACGACCACGTGCCCCACCAACCCCGGCAGCGTGGCGGCATTCACCGCCTGTTCCAGTGAGCGGTCTCTCATCACATCTTCCAGCATCTTACGCGTGGCAAACAGGCGTACCGGGACGCGCATATCCTGCCGGAAGCTCTGGGGAATCTCCCACTCGTAATCGGAAATGCGGACCAGATCGTGTAAGCTTATCATCGAGGAAGTTTCAAACTTGCCAACCGCTCATTCACACATCAAAGACGATACGGGCCGCTAAACCGTTCCCTGTCTGCTGGACTGCCAGGTTATGGTAAGTGACCGCCTTGATCTCCTTGGCTAACCCGGCGATTCCTGCGCCCTCCAGCTGAGCCTCCAGGTGTAGCCTTTTGCGCAGGTCGATCAATCCAGCCTCTCCACTCACCGAGAGATCATAAAAATCGAAGGCCACGTTCTCCTTTTCGCCCAGCCAGAGCAGCTCGCTGAGGAAGCGCACCAGCAGACTTTCGGCGTCGAGGCCGTCCACGCTCAGGCGGCGCGCCTGACGCGGGGCAGTTTTCAGCCGCGTCCCAGACAGCGTGTACATACCGCGCGCGGCCTGCTCCAGGAGACCCGGCAGGTCAGCCGCCCATATTTCCAACTCCCAGTCGGCAGTGTGAGCGTGTTCGCGGAACCCGGCGTTATCATTCATCGTTAAGAGTATACCATCGAAAACTGTAAATCTCTCTGCACAGAGAGCGACCTTCATGGTACATTAAGCCTGATGAATCCACTCGAATCCTGGTTAAACAAGCTGGAAAGTCGCCTGCAAACACTGGTGGAAGGCGCTACTGACCGGTTGCTGTCTGACAAGAAGGAGGGGCGTGTTCCGCAACCAGCGGGTGAACCGCCGGAGCACACCGCGCCGCTAGAAGTCCTGCCTTCTACAGTAAACGGTCAGATACTACCACCGGCGGCTTTTCTGGTTGTGGATGGCGTGCGCTTATTTCCACTTGAACAACCCGTTATCAGCATCGGCCGCGCTCCTGAAAACGATCTGATCATTCCTGACTTACGTATCTCGCGCCAGCATGCCCAATTGCGCGCGGTCAATGGCCGCTTTGTGGTTTTTGACCTTGAATCCACTGGTGGCACCAGCTTGAACGGACTGCCTATCCTGCAGCATCCGCTCTCCCCCGGCGACGTCATCTCGTTGGCAGGCATCCCACTGGTCTATGGGCAAGAAAGCCCTGCGGGTGCTGAGCACACCCAGGAGTTAATCATCTAGGTAAACCTATGAGCGGAGTTGTGTTACTCTTCCTGCGCGTGGCATTGGCTGTGCTGCTCTATACTTTCCTGGGCGTTGGGCTGTACCAG
>JAFGBV010000115.1 GCA_016932955.1 Anaerolineales bacterium
AACTAGGAATGGTGTCGTCACGTTTCTGGGTTGACTTTTCGTTTTTCGTGGGTTGAGTTTTTGGTTACCGAGTTATTGCGGAATCCCTATGATACAATTGCCGCCATGGCAGAAAAGGTGAAGACGGGCGTTAAAATTGTAGCCAGTAACCGCAAAGCGCGGCACGAATATTTTATCCTCGAGACGATGGAGGCGGGTATCGCGCTGCAAGGCAGCGAGATCAAGTCGGTGCGGGCAGGGCAGATCAGCCTGGGCGAGGCGTACGTGGAGATCCGCAACGGGCGGGAAGCCTGGCTGGTGGAGGCGCACATTGCGCCTTACGAGCAGGCGAATATCTACAACCACGAGCCGCGCCGCCCGCGCAAGCTGCTGCTGCACCGCACGGAGATCCGCCGCCTGTGGAACACGGTGCGCCAGAAGGGGGTGACGATCATCCCGCTCAGCGTGTACCTGAAGGAAGGCCGCGCTAAGGTGGAGATCGCCACAGCGAAAGGCAAGAAGCTGTACGATAAGCGCGCGGACATGGCTGAACGAGATGCCCGGCGCGAGATGGAACGCGAGATGCGGAGGCGGGAATGATCCACAACAACTGGATTGCACTGATCATCACTTTTGGGCTGGCGCTGCTTTGGCTGCGCCTGAATGATTTTGCGGCGCAGCGCGGCTGGGTGAGCAGTGCGGTGAGCCGTAAGATCATCCACGCGGGAACGGGGCCGATCTTTGTGGTCTGCTGGCTGCTCTTCGACGATGCGCCTATGGCACGGTGGCTGGCGGCGCTGGTACCCTTCGCGATCACGGTGCAGTTTGCGCTGGTGGGGCTGGGGTTGATGCGCGATGAGGGGTCGGTGAAATCGATGTCGCGCACGGGGGACCGGCGCGAGATCCTGCGCGGGCCGCTGTTCTACGGCATCATTTTTGTGCTGCTCACGCTGATCTACTGGCGCCATTCGCCGATCGGCATCACGGCGCTGATGCTGCTGTGTGGCGGGGACGGGCTGGCGGATATCTTGGGGCGCAAGTGGGGCAAGCGCAAGCTGCCCTGGAACGCGGGCAAATCGTGGTGGGGGGCGATTGGGATGCTGCTGGGCGGGTGGGTTTTTTCGCTGGTGGTGCTGGGGATTTTCGTGTGGGGGGGGCTGCTGGCGGCGCCTTTTAGCGCTTACCTGCTGCCTGCCACGTTGATCGCCATTGCGGGAACGCTGGTGGAGACGCTGCCGCTGGTGGATATTGACAACATCACCGTCAGCGCGGCGGCGGTGATGTTAGGGCATATTTTGTTTTAGGTTATGATCTTGAACTGAGGCGGTTTCTCAAACGTTCGTAAACCTGCTTCACCAGCCACCGCGTCCCGTTCTTCCGCCAGTAACCTCTGATCCGCACTAATTTTAGATACCGTTCAATCCTCGTATGAGTCATTCCCTGGTAAGGATTCCAGATGTTGATAGGGCGCTTGCAGATCAGCGGATTCATCAAGAGTAAATATCCGGTATTGGTTCCTGTCAGTTCGTCGAAAACTTCAAGATGTGGAAAAATGAGACTATCAGGTCGGATGACTCTCCTAAAATAGCGGCGCAGGAAATCATACAGAGTTTGGGCTGAATACTCAATGCGATGGAACTCCCATTCTGGCTGGAGGTTGAGTGGGCCTCCACAAGGCGTGGAGAATATGAGAATGCCAGTTCTGCTCATGTGCTGGACGATGTTTGAGAGCATCAACTCTCGATGGGGAACATGCTCAAGTGTATCGAAACTGACGATTACATCAAATTTATCCTGGCCAATCGTTTCATTCCACGTGATGGCATCTCCCTGGTGATATTCAAGGTTGGGCGAAGAATATTTTTGCCTGGCTTGTTGGATGGCTTCGGGATCATAGTCTATTCCTAAAATCTGACATTTTGGAAATTTAGACGCTAACAGGTAACTTCCATACCCAGACCCACAGGCGATATCGATTATTTTTCGGGTAGGCCAATGATCTTTGATGACTTTCAAGGCCCAGTGATACCTGATCAGGTGGTGCACACCAGCCATATTGCCGTCTTGAATATACTGCTGTAAGTTTAAACCTTCCGAAGGAATGAAATGTTCGTCTTTGATCATCGATGCTCCTCGAAGCAGATTATATCGTACAAGCGGCTGGTTGCGAGAAAGGCAAAGATTTGGGGTTGGTCTGATCGGCCTCGCCGATCAGACCAACCCCAATAAAAATCACCTTTCTTTGTACAGAAAAGAAGATCTATTCGTAGCGGAAGCGGCGCACGCCGATGGCGAAGAAGACCACGGCGAAGCCCAGCAGCACGGCGCTAGGCAGCAGCACGCCATCGAAGCCTTTGCCGCGCATCAGCACGTTCACCAGCCCGTCCATCACCCAGGCGGTGGGCAGCACATGCACTGCCGTGGCGAGGGCACGGGGGAAAAGCTCGGCGGGCCACCAGCAGCCGCCCAGCAGGGCCATCACCATGCCCAGCATGATGCTCAGGTTGCTGGCTTGCTTGGTGGTCTTGAGGAAGGTGCCCATGGTCACGCCCAGCGCTACAGAGGCCAGTGCAAACGCTACCAGCACCAGCGTCACCGGTCCGGCATTGCGCGCCCAGCCCACCTTCAGAAACAAGGCGCCAAATCCGACGAGGATGAACATCTGGACGAGGCCGATCAACAACTGCCCCAGGATGCTGCCGGTGAGGAAGGTGGTTTTGGAGGTCGGGGTGGTGAGCAGGCGGCTAAATGTCTTGATCTCGCGCTCGTAGACGAAGAGCCCCGAAGCGGCCAGCAGGGGGATGAAGACCCAGGTGACCATCTGCCCGGCGGAAGCCTGGGCGGCGGGGTCGTAGCCCTGCTGATCCGTCGCCGCGGGACGGGTGAGGGTGATGCGTTGGGGCGTTTCACTGAATGCCTGCTGGGCATCGGCGAGGGCGAGGGCGAAGTAGTCGTCCCGTTCCTGCTGGGTGGCGAAGGGGCGCAGCGCCTCGGCCTCCGCCAGGCTGGTGAGGGCCGCCTGCACGGGGCGCTCGACGGCGCTCATGGCGGCGCGCACGCCGCGCTCGCAGGCATCGGCGTCGGTGTTGTTGGGCTGGCGCTCGATTTGCAAGGCGGTGGCTTCGCCTGCCAGCAGGGAGGCTTCGAAGCCCTGGGGGAGGCTTACCCAGGCGGTGGCTTCGTCATCGTCGTACATCTCTTCCGCCTCAGCCAGGGTCACCGTCTGCACTTCCAGGCTGCCGATCTCATCCAGCGCGGCGGCGAACTCTGCCGAAAGCGCTGTGTTGTCCTGGTCTGCCACCAGTACCGTGATGCTGCGCTCTGTGCTCCCCCCGCTACTGCCGGAGAGGATGAAGGTGAAGATCACCGGCAGGATGAGGAAGAAGAGTAGCTCAGAGCGGTCTACGAAACGCAGCAGAGAATCTTTCAGAATAATGTGCCAGATTTTCATGTTCATACCACCTTCTACTTGAGGAAACCCGAAGCCCAGCGCTTGCGCGCCAGCAACACGGAGAGGATGAAGAGGGCGACTGCCAGCCCGATCAGAGAGAGGTAGATCGGCAGCATATCTGCCAGTGTGGCCTTTCCAGCCAGGAGGGCGAAGCCGTCCACGGCGTAGGCGTTGGGGGTCAGCCTGCCCACCAGGCGGATGAGGCCGGTCATCATTTCCGGCGGGAAGAAAGACCCGCCCAGGATGCCGAAGAGTAGCATCATCGCCGTGCCAATGCTGGAGATCTGCCCGCGCGTCTTCGCTACTGAGGCAAGCAGGATACCCCAGCCGGTCGCCGCGGCAACTACCGCCACCAGGAGGAGCAGCACGAGCAGGGGGTTGCCCCAATCCAGGCGGAAGAGCAGCGCCGAAGCGATCACCAGGATGAGCATCTGCAGCAGGCCGGTGACAAAGATGGCGAGCAGCTTGCCGCCCAGAACCTGCAGGCTGGTGGTGGGGGTGCAGAGCATGCGCGGCAGGGTGCCCATATCGCGCTCGGCGAGGATGCTGCGGCTACCTTGCGTAACGGTGTACATAAGGAAGAGGGCTGACATGCCGGGGGCGATATAGGCCATATAGTTCACATCTTCATCTTCCTCACCGCCCTCTTCGCCCATCGGTTCCAGGCGGATGAGGGCGCCGGTGGCGCTGGCGCCTTCCTGGCTGGCAGCCAGGCGCTCTGCCATCTGCGGCACGAAGGCTTCGATCTCATCCATGCTCAGCCGCCCGCTGGCGACGAGCTGGTAGATGGTCATGGCGCCGCTGACGCGGGCGGTCTCGATCTGGCTGACCACCTGTACCACCAGCGACTGGACGATGCTGGCGCTGATCGGCGCGCCGGGGTTGGCATACACTTCTACCTGTGGGGCAGACTGGTCGAACGCCTGGCTGGCGCCCTCAGGGAAGATGCTCTCGGTGAAGCCGGCGGGGATGAACACTGCGGCGGCGGCTTGGCCATTCTCTACATCGCGACGGGCGGCCGCCTGGTCATCCATCACTGTGGGATCGAAGAGGGTGGCCATATCTTCGGACAGGAAGACATCCACGATCACCTGCCCCATCTGCCCGCTTTCTTGGCCATCGTTGCTGTCGAGGTTCACCAGGATCACGGGGATCTCCTCGATGCCGGTGTCGGTTTGTCTGTTGCTGGAAAAACTGCCCGTCACCAGGCCCATGCCCAGGGTGAGCAGGAAAGGGGCGAGGAGCATGAAGATCAGCGCCGCCCGGTCGTTCAGCACGAGGATCAGGTCTTTCCAACAGATGCTGAGTATTTTCTTCATCGCTAGTCCCTCAATGCTCTGCCGGTGAGGTGGAGGAAAACCGACTCCAGGTTCGGCTCCTGGATGTCGATCGAGTGGATGCGCAGCCCGGCTTGCTGAGCTGCCAGCACCACGGCGGGCAGGGCATTCGCCGCTTCTGTCACGGTGAGCACGATCTCGTGGTCAACGGCGGTGGCGGCGCGTACTACGCCCTGGTCGGGTTTTTCTACCAGCGCCTGGAACACGGGCAGGATCTGCTCGCCGGATTCTTCTTCGCCGAAGTGGAGACGGAGGGTTTCCATCTCGCCGACGAGGCGGGTGAGCTCTTTCTGCGTGCCCAGGGCGATCAGCTTGCCCAGATCGATGATGCCGACGCGGTCGGATAACTCTTCGGCTTCTTCCATGTAGTGGGTGGTGTAGAGCACGGTCATGCCCTGGTTGCGCAGTTGCTTGACCATGTCGAGGATGCTGCGGCGGCTCTGCGGGTCGATGCCGACGGTAGGCTCGTCCATGAAGACGAGCTGCGGCTTGTGCAGGAGGCCGACGGCGATGTTCAGGCGGCGCTTCATCCCGCCAGAATAGGTGCTGACGCGGTCCTTGGCCCGGTCGGCGAGGCTGACCTGCTCCAGCACCTGGCGCATGCGCACCTTCAGCTCATCCTTGTCCATGCCGTACATATTGCCCCAAAAGACCAGGTTCTGCTCGGCGTTGAGGTCCTGGTAGAGGGCGAGGTCTTGCGGCACGACGCCGATGAGGCGCTTGACTGCCATGGGGTCTTTGGCTACCGAATAGCCGCCGATCTCGGCTTCGCCGGCGGTGGGCGCCAGCAGGCTGCAGAGCATGGAGATGGTGGTGGTCTTGCCGGCGCCGTTGGGTCCGAGCAGGCTGAAGATCTCGCCTTTGAGGATGCTGAAGGAGATACCTTTCACCGCCTCCAAATCGCCGAATGATTTCTTCAAGTCTTTTGCCATCAAAATTGTGTCAGACATGCTATTTTCTCCTTGGATTATTGTGTGTTTAGGATAACAAAGAAACTTCCGGCACGCCTGTGCCGGAAGTCACATTGGGGGGTCACATTGGGGAGTGTGACGGTAATGGTGATGGCTCGCCTAGCGACTGGTCATCGGCAAGAATACCCGATATGGGTTGATCACCTGCAGCAGCGCCGCCGAGGTGGAGGGGTTGAAGTAATCGTCGCCGCTGTAGGAGGCGGTGATGTTGTGGACGCCAAGGGCGAGGGACGAGGTGCTGAAGGCAGCGTTGTTGCCGGAAAGTACCTGCGTGCCCAACGAGACCGCGCCGTCGTAGAAGGTCACATTCCCCGTAGGCGAGCCAGAGCCGGGCGGCGGGACGCTCAGCGTGGCGGTGAAGGTGATTACCTCGCCGATGGTTGCTGGGTTGGCGAAGGAAACGAGCGCCAGCGTAGTAACCATATCCACCTTGACGAACTCAAAGGCGCCCATATCGCAGCCTTCTCCCTGGGGGCGGGTGACGCCACGCTGGTCGTTACCGGGGCAGATGGCATCATCAGCTGCGTCGATGGCAGGGCTGCCGGGGAGGAGGGGGATTGTCTGTGTGTTGCCGCCGTAGTCGCCCAATGTGCCCAGCAGCGGGTTTTCATTGATCACCTCCGTGCAATCGCTCCCCGCTGGGCAGCCGCCTTCGACTGCACTAAAGGTGATGGTGGGGGCGCTGAGGGAAACATTGTATATCTGGGGGCCATCGGGTGCGCTGTTGCCCCACAGGATGCTGTTGTGGATGATCGGGTTGCTTCCGAAGTTGAAGATCGCTCCGCCGGAGTCGGTGGCAGAGTTATCGCTGAAGGTGACATTGATCAGGGTAGGGTTGCTGCTCAAGCCGTACATCCCGCTGGCGTTTTCCATCCCGCCGCCGTTGTAGCTGGCGGTGTTGCCGCTGAATGTGACATTGATCAGCGTAGGGTGGCTGTTAGAGTAGTTTTCCATCCCTGCCCCACCGTGGGCGTTGTTGCTGCTGAAGGTGACGTTGTTCAGGGTGGGGCTGCTCCCGTTGCCATTGCACATCCCACCACCGTTATTGGTGGCTGAGTTTCCGTTGAAGGTACCATTAGCCAGGATCGGACCGCTGCTTTCCACATTGAACATCCCGCCGCAGTTAGTGGCGGTATTTTCCTTGAAGGTGATATTGGTCAGCGTAGGGCTGCTGTGATCATAGTTGTACATTCCACCACCGGATTCGGCGGAGTTATTGTAGATGATGAGATTAGCCAGTGTGGGGCTGCCATTATCGTTGAACATCCCGCCGCCACAATCATTTGGAAAGGTTGCGCCATCCGCATTCCCTCCGGATATGGTGAAACCGTCTAGCACTGCCGTGGCGTCCGTGTTACTGCCAGTGACCACATGGTACGAGTTATCGCTGCTGCCAACTGCGCCGATCTCGCCGCTGAGCGTGGTCACATTCGTTTCGGGGTCGCGCTGCTCGCGCTGGGTCTCATCCCCGGCAAAGCCGCCGTAGAGCGCTACCCCGTTTTTGAGAGAGAATGTAGCACAGCGCTCGATATCCGTGGTGGGCGTGTATATGCCTTCTTTTGCCCAGATCTCTGACCCCGCAGGAGCAGTCGGCAGCAGGTAGGCCAGCTCGCAGGCGCTTGCCCAGTTGTTGCACGCCCCGCTGGTCAGCCCGCCGGGGCTGGCATACAACACAGTAGCAGTATCAACAGTCTGCGGGGCCGCCGCGGCTGGTAATGACGCCAGTGCGAGAGCAACCGGCAGCAGGAATGCCAGCAGGGCATGACAAACCTTGCGGATTGAAAAGAGGAACATACATAACTCCTTGTTTGTGCGCTATCTCAAAAAAGGTCCACCCTGGTACATGAGTGAGGTAGAAATGGCACGTGGAGCCTATATAAGGTTATACATTAAAACGAATCGGATGTCAAAAAATTCCACCTGGCGACACTGCCCTGCATGTATGGCACGGCAAAGGAGGCACACGGCGAAAATCAACGATTGACTCGCCGTGCCACGACACTGTTAGAATCCCAATATCAGCGTTGCATAAGGCGGTATCTCTGGCAGCGGTACATATTCGGAAAAGCCGCCGCCGGGATCGATCGCCAGCGGCGCACAAGGCCCTTCGCCGATGATGACCAGCGGCGTGTGGCTGCCTTCGTCCAGGCTGCTCGCTCCCAATGCCAGGGCGTAATCGCTCACCGCCTCGCCGCTCAGGTTGACCAGCACCAGCACTGCCTCTTCTTCGCTCTCGCGCCAGATGGCATAGAGAGCGTCGTTGCCGGTGCTCACCAGGCTCAGGTTGCCCAGGCGCAGCGCGCTGTGCTGGTTGCGCGCCTGGATCAGCGCCCGGTAATGCGCCAGGATGGATGTTTGATCGTCGATCTCGTTGGCTACGTTGAAGGATTCCCAGCCGGAAGCTAAAGCCGTCCAAGGGGTGATGGTGGAGAAACCGGCGTAGGGGCTTGCTGACCACTGCATGGGGGTGCGCACCCCCTCGTAAGCCTCGCCTTGCATGCCGACCTCCTCTCCGTAATACACGAAGGGCACTCCGGGCGCGGTGAGCATCATGGATGCCGCTGCTTTGACCTTTGCTGGGTCGTTGCCCAGTTGGGTCATGGCGCGGTCGAGGTCAAAGTTGGTGAGGAAAGGCGCCACGCGCATGGCAGGCTGGGTTGTGTAGGCGAAGCGGAGCTGGTCGTTTGCCGCGCTGGCGTTCCCCTCGCTCACCGCCTGGATGAAGGCAAAGGCCAGGTAAAAGTCGAATGCCAGGTCAAGCTCATCCCCTTGCAGGTATTCGGCGGTGATATCGGGCTGCTCCCAAATCTCGCCCACGGCAAGCGCCTGGGGGTTGGCAGCCTTGTAGACAGGACGGAAGCCCTCGTACCAGGTGTGGGTGGCGGCTGAATTGGCCTGGATGATCCCCTCTTCGATGATGTGCTTGGCGGCGTCCAGCCTGAAGCCGTCCACGCCAACCTCTTCCAGCCAGAAGCAGGCGATGTTGTACATCTCCTGGGTGACCGCGGGGTTGGTGTAGTTCAGGTCGGGCATTCCGGCGGTGAAGGTGGAATAGTAATAGCCGCCATTCGCCGGGAACCAGACATCCTGCCCCCACGAGCCTGGGTAGCCAGGATCGGCATCGGACCAGATGTACCAATCATGGAAGGGCGAGGCCGGGTCGGCTGCCTGCACGAACCAGGGATTCTGCGAGGAGGTGTGGTTGAGCACCAGATCGATGATCACATGGATGCCCCGTGCATGCGCTGCATCGAGCAGGCTGCTGAGATCCGCCATTGTCCCGTATTGGGGGTTGAGGGTGTAGTAATTGGTCACGTCGTAACAGTGGTAGGTGGTGCAGGCGGTGATCGGTCGCAGCCAGATGCCTGTAATGCCCAGGTCGCTGGTCGTGGCGGGGTCGCCGTCGTTGAGATAATCCAGCTTCTGGGTGACACCGTTGAGGTCACCATGACCATCGCCGTTGCTATCGTAAAACGAGCGCACAAAGATCTCATAGAACACGCATTCGTTCCACCAGCCATAGCCATCTTTGGCTTGCGTCCTATCTGCCAGCGAAAGCAGCTCACCGAACAGTTCCTCCACCGGAATCTCAACACTGAGGGCGTTTTCCCCATCTGTAATGATCCCACTCCAGTTGAGCACCCGGATCACTACCCACTCCCCCTGCAAATGGCGTGAGATCTCCACCTCGGTGGAGCCGATATGGCCGCGGGTGATCTTGAAGACCAGCAGCTCTCCGCTCTGGGCGCTGGGGAAAAGCACATCAGCGGTCATTTCCACGCTCTCGCCGTTCTCGGCGCGGCTGATCGGCTGGTCAAGCACCAGGTGGTCGCCGTCCACAATGGCGGTGGTCGCCTGCTCGCTCGCAGAGACCACCTGCTCCACGCGCCAGGGCGTATCCGCAGGCAGGTACAGCTCGGTCCAATCGGAGGTGGTGCTCAGGCGGATGCGCAGGAGATTGGCGCTGGATTGGGTGGGCGTAATGGTTGCGCTGGGCAATACGATGTTGATGGGCTTCTCTGGCACCTGGATTGCGGTGGTGGTCTGCATGGGCGTATCAGGCAGCGAGGTCGGCGAGACGGTTTGGGTGGGCGTCTCTGGCGCGGAGGTGGGCGCCTGGGCAGGACCAGGTAGCGCGCAGCCATAAAGCACGATCATGCCCAAAAGAAGTGGCACAATAGACTTGGGGAGTTTCAAATTTTTCCTCACGCTCACTGCATGGATCGCATGTGCAGGCGGTGTAATTATCGCATACATCGCATGTACTAACCAGCGCGAAGTGACACAGGCTGAATAAGTCAGCCTGTGCAGGCAGGCTTGGCGCCCTTGTAGGGGCATTTCAACTGTCCCTACTGCCGTCTCCCCTCATTTCCTCAGCCTGGCTAATATCCTCTGGCGACCAGCGGCAGGCGAACCCGGTAGAAAAGCAGACCCTGCCAGTAACCCAGGCGCGCCTGGTAATTCTCGCTGGCCGAAGCGGAGATGCTTGTCTGCCCCACGGTCAGGTTAGCGCTGTAATGCTCGGAGCTTGCCGCCCCGCCTCCGCCCCCCGTCAGCGGTGTGAACCAGTCCAGGCGGTAGTTGTCGGAGGTCATCGCCAGCGCCCCGCCCGCCAGCAGCAGGCTGAGCAGCAAAACAGCGATCAGCAGGCGAATCGAATGCTTTTTCATCTCACCATCTTCCGCCCTGCTCAGTAAATCAGCACCATGATTGCGCCACTCGCTCCGCTCCCGTCCGTGTTCCAGCGGAAACAGTCCAGCTTCTGGTCGTCAGCCCCCCAGTCGCAAGAAATACCACGCGCCGCCAGGGTCAAGAGAATGATGATCAATGGTTGGTTTTTCATTTCTATTCCTCCTACTTTGTTTATCATTCTTCGAACCCCAAATTGACCGGGAAATACGGCGCAACCTCCGCCAGGATGTCGGTGGTGGGCACCTCCTGCCCGACATCCTCCAGGCGCACATCTGCCATCCACACCTGCCCTTGCTGCGCCAGCAGGATGCCAAAGATGATCTCTTCCGCCTGCTCAACCACATCCAGCACGATGGCATACTGCGCCCAATCGCTCGTCCCGCTGATCGGGCGGTTGCGCATATTATCAAAAGCCAGCATCTTGCCCTCCGCCCCGCTGACGCGCATGAACAACGCCGCCCTGTTTTCCGCCTCCAGCGAGCGCACTGCAGCAGAGAAGCGCAGGCGCTTGCCGTGATAAGCATCTGCCTTGATCATCTGCGCCAGGGCAGCGAACTCGCTTGCCTCGGCGCCGGCCCTCAGCGTGACGCAGGGGCGACCTTCGTAGGTCACGCCGGGGTCCACGCCGATCTCGTACTCCTGTGGGGCGTCGCCGGTGACAAACCAGCCTTTGGGGATGCGGTAAGAACCTTGCATGAGAACCTCCTCTTGGTGGATCAATCCTGTCCGCTGTGGGATACAGCCAGCCAGGCGTTGTAACAGCGTGATCTCGTCATCGTTCAGCCCCAGCGCACTGCCCAGGCGCTGTAAATCGCGGGGCAGGGCAGCGTGCCAGCGCGGCTGCGATCCCTGCAACCAGTTGAAGAGCGTCTGGTGCGGGATGCCCGACTCATCCGCAGCGCGTCGCAGCGGCAGCCCTGCCTCTTTCATGTATGCGCCGAGCAAGCCTGAGAATTTTCGCCTCATCACGCACCGTGGCGGCGTTCGATCATATTCATAACATAGCAAAAAACTGCCCCCAATAAAAGCCCCCTGGGCCAAGTGGGACAGGATTGGGACAAATTACAGCAGGTTCAACTCGCGTGCTTTCAATGCCGCCTGGGTGCGGTCGCTGACGCCCAATTTGCTCAAAATGCTGGTGACGTGGTTCTTCACTGTTCCCTCGGCGATCACCAGGGCGGCGGCGATCTCGCGGTTGCTGGCGCCGCGCCCCAGCAGGCGCAGCACCTCGCGCTCGCGCTCGGAGAGGGGCTCTGCCAGCGCCTCGGGGCGGGCAGGTGCTTGCCCCGCCAGGCGGGTGAACTCTGCCACTACCTTGGCGGCGACCGAGGGCTGGAGGAAGGATTCGCCCCTTGCCGCGGCGCGGATGGCCTCGAAGAGCTTTTCGGAGGGGGCGTCTTTCAGCAAATAACCTACCGCCCCGGCGCGCAGCCCGTCGAACACGGCATCGTCGTCATCGAAGGTGGTCAGCATGATCACGCGGCACTGGGGGTGGCTGAGGCGCAGGCGCTGCGTTGCCGCCACGCCATCCAGCACGGGCATGCGCAGGTCCATCAGCACCACCTGCGGGTTCAGCTTCGCGGCCAGGTGCACGGCCTGCTCGCCGTTCTCAGCCTCACCCAACACCTCAAAATCCTTTTGCACCGAAAGCAACGTGCGCAAGCCCTCGCGGAACATCGTCTGGTCGTCGACGAGCAGCACGCCAATGCGGGAAGGGGCTGCATTCATGCCGCTCATCCCACGGCCTCCCCGGCGGCAGGTGGATCATCCGTCTCTTCCGCCGGGATGGGCAGCCACGCCTCCAGCATGAAGCCCTCGCCCGGTGCCGGATGTGTTTCCACCGTGCCATTGAGCAATGCCAGGCGTTCACGCAATCCCAGCAAGCCAAATCCTGGGTTTCCATCCGGTGCGGCAGCGCCAGGCGCCTGTGCGGCGAGGCCGATGCCATTATCCTGGATGCGCACGCCGACCCGGTTGGGCTGTGTGTAGTCGAGCGCCAGGTCAACCCGGCTGGCCAGGGCATGCTTGCGCACGTTGGTCAGCCCTTCCTGTAAAACCCGGTACAGGGCAAAGCGGATGCTTTCTGGCAGGGGGGGCGGCTCGCCGAGGACCTGCAATTCAGCTACCAGCCCCGCGCGCCGCACTTCCTCCAGCAGCCTCTCGGCGGTTTCGGACAAGGGATGGGTCATTGCAGGGATTTCGCGCAGCGTGCTGACCGAGCGGCGCACGTCTGCGAGCGCCTCCTGGGTTAGCCCCTGGGATTTCTCCAATAGCTCGCGGCTGGTTTGCAGGTCTGCGGCGGCGGGCTGGGGGGCGGCACTGAGCAGCGCCTGGGCGGCTTTGATCTGCATGTTGATTGCGGTCAGGTAATGCCCCAGCCCGTCGTGGATCTCGCGCGCCAGGCGGTTACGCTCGCGGGCGATGGCAAGCTCTTCCACCTGGGCGGCGTACTGGCGCAGCTTGCGGTTGGCTTCCTGCAGCTCCCCGGTGAGGCGTTCCGCCCGGTCGCGGGCGAGCTCTTCGTTGAGTGCGACGCGGGTGAAGATGGCGACGAAGAAGATCGCCCCGGCGCTGCTCAGCCCGGCAGAGATCAGCAAGGGCAGGTCAAAGCCGACGCTGAAGGGGAACATCATGATCAGCCAGGCCAAAACGCAAGCCAGCAGCCCCAGCCAGCCCGGCAGCAGTGAGACGGCGTGCGCGGTCACCGGCAAGATCACCAGATAGCCATTGCCCAGCGCCAGGATGTGGATGGCAGCGGAAAGCAAGAATTGCACGGCGAAATAAGCGAGCTTGCGCCAGGGGGTGGGCTTGAGCAGGAGACGGCTCCAACCGGCGGTGGCAATGATCAGGTACACTATTCCGATGGGGATGAGCAGCAGGTTGCGCGGGTAGGGCGGGTTTCCGGTTCCGAAGATGATGAGGAAGGCGGCGATGGTGATCATCACCGTGGCCAGGTCACCAGCGCGGTCGAGGCGGAACGGGCGCCATTTGCGCTTTGGGGCATATGGGGCGGGAAGGGGGTGGCTATAGTCGTTCTTGCTTACAACCGCGTCCGAATTGGGGATCTGGGTCATGCAACCTCCTTCATCCACTGCGCCAGTCCGGCCTGGTGCAAGAAGCCCTCTGCTGCGCCGGTGGCGCCGACCTTATACGACGCGAACACCACCGCCTGGCGCATTGCCTGGCAGGCATCGCCCGACTGCTGGTAGGCGTGCACGAAGCACGAAAAGAGGGCATCGCCTGCCCCGATGGTGTTGACCACCTGGCGGGTGCGGGCGGCGGGGATGTGCTCCATGTTGCCATTGCGCAGGGCCAGCAGGGCGCCCTGCTGCCCCAGGCCAACGACCACGATCTCTGCCCCGCAGCGGTTGAAGATGCGCCGCGCCCAATCCTGCGCGGAGCAGGGCAGGTTTTCATCGCTCATAAAGAGGATGTTTGCCGCCTGCATGAAATCGCGGTTGTAGTCGTCGTCGAGGTCGGCAATGGCATGCACATCGGTGGCGATGGGGATTCCCTCGCGTCTTGCTTGCTGCAGGAAAGGGCGGGAGAAATTGATGTTGCACAGCACTGCCAGGTCGCAGGGCGGCAGGCTGCCGTCTCCCCGCAGCGCCAGGGCGAACTGCTCTGGGGGGTAGGTTTGCTCTTGAATATCTTTCAAATCCAGGTGGATGGCCCGCCGCCCGGTGCGGTCGTATGTGATCACCGACTGTGCGGTGTGACTCAGACGGGGCAGTACCCACCCAGCGGGGATGGCCGATTCTTGCAGAGCGGCCTGTGCCAGCTTTCCTGCGGCGTCCTGCCCGATCAGGGAGAGGAAGCGCACCTGATCCCCCAGGGTGGTCAGC
Organism: Anaerolineales bacterium; assembly: GCA_016932955.1. The sequence continues at coordinate 14,276 of JAFGBV010000115.1, forward strand.
GCCTTGGCAACGTTGAAGCCGACGCCCGAGACGCTGCTGTTCACGCCGAAGAAGGGATAGCGCACGGGCGCATAGTCGATGGGGAAGCCATCTACATGCAAGGTGGTTTCGATGTTGATCAGCCCACAGACGAGGATTTGGCTCACATTATCCAACTCGTGAGCCCACGATCAGCGATTCGCTCTGGTTGATGGGCAGCTCGGTGGCCAGCAGGCGCGGGTCGTTGAGCCAGAAGCTGCGCTCTGCCGCGCTGCGGTCTTGCAGCTCGGGCGGGCTGACCACCTTATCGCCGGGCGTATCCATCGCTGCTGCGGCGTCCGGGACGAAGCCGCTGAGCACGATGATGCCGCCCATGCGCAGGGCTAGCAGCAGCGCCTCGTGGGCAGGGGTGGGATCAAGCAGGGTATGGATGTTCAGGTAGAGCATGCTGAGTGGCTTGTAGAACAGCAGGTCCTGCCATTTGCCGTGCAGCACGCGCACATTGGGGTAGTTCTCGAACAGGGCGCGCGCGGCGGCTGCCTTGGCTGGATCTTCTTCGACGGTGATGAAGGAGCATTGCGGAGCCAGCGCGCTGATGATCCAGGCTGCCCCGCAGCCGCATTCTGTGCCGATCTCTGCGATCACCCCGCTCTGGTACTGGTTGACCATCAGTTGCAGCAGCCGCCCTATCGAATCGGTGCAGGAGGGTTTGTCCTGCATCTGTGTCGCCAGGTTCATTGCCCGCCGCACCAGCGGGGGCACTTGGGAGGTGGAACGGTAAATCCCTCTTTGGTCCATCGCTCTCCTTATAGGATTTCGAAATCACTGCTGAGCTGCACGCTGGCGCGCAGCGTGTTCAGCACTGAGCAGTACTTGTCCTCCGATAGGTGGATGGCGCGCGCCAGTTTTTCGGCGCTCACCTTTCCTTTGGCACGGTAGTGCAGGTGGATTGTTTCGAAGACGTAGGGCGGCTCACTGTTCTGCTGCCCGGTGCAGGTGACCTCCAGGTCTTCGAGTGGCTCGCGTTGCTTTTCCAGGATGGTGATCACATCGTAGGCTGAACAGGATGCGGCAGATAAAAGCAGCAGGTCCGAGGCCTTCAACCCCAGCCAGGATGGCTGGCCGGGGGGCTGATCTTTGCCGCCCTTGCTGCCGATGACAATTGGACGCCCGTTGGAATCCGAGCCGACCATCAGGGTGGCATCCACCCACTTTAATCCTACTGTGCTTGATACAAGCGCCATGCGTTGCTCCTTGGGGTGAAGTCTGTTTTTTTTCAATCGCTGAGAAGGGCCAGGATTTTCTCCGCCTCCAGGGGCTGGTCGCGCCCTTGCCACAAGAGTGGTCGCCCTGGCAGCGAGCGCGCATCCCAAAAGATCTCCAGCTTGTTGCCGTCGGGGTCCTCAAAGCGCACCACCCAATGCACCATGCGGTCGATGGTGTTGACGGGGATGCCTGCTTTGACGAGGGTTTGGTAGGCTTTGGCAAAAGATTGCTGGTCGGGCACTTCGAAGCGCACGCGGTGGATGCCCGGTGCCTCCCCCGAAGCCTGCGGTGCGCCTTTGCCCACGTTGCGCAGGTTGATCATGTGGTGCGGTGTGTTCGGGCCGCCATCCTGGCTGCCCAGGAAGGCATAGGCTTTGCCTGCCCGCTCCACCAGGCGCAGTCCGAGGAAGCGCGTGTAGAAGGCGATAGCGCGCTCCAGGTTGCGCACGCAGATCTGCACCCCGGCGATCTGCAGCCGGTATTCTGCCGGCGTGGGAATGCCCATTACCCCGGCCTCGTCCAGGTGCTCTGTCAGCCAGCGGCAGGCCTCTTCGATGCATTCTGCCGAGAGGTAATGGCCCATGGCAAGCTCTTTGTAGTGCAGTTTGACAGGCAGCATGGAAAACTTGCTACTCGTCTCGCGCCCGTAATAAGGGGGGTAAGTGACGTCGCTGCGCCCGTGCATCAGCAGCAGCGGCAGCCCGCCAAGGGTCTCTGGGGGTGCAGCCAGGGATTGGAATTCGTTGAGCATCATCCCTGAGATGGCGACGACCCCGGCGAGCAACTGTGGCACGGTGACCAGCAGCCCCAGCGCCATCACCGCGCCCTGCCCAAACCCCAGCAGGTACACATGGCGCCGCCCGCTGTCATCTTCGCCTACACGGAACATGCGGACCGCCTCGTTGATGGTACGGGCAAGGATCTCGCGGCTGTGGGCTGCCTGCACCAGGTCGAGCGAAACACCTCCGATTGCCTGATTGAACCAGATATGCTTGCCGGGTGATTGGGTGAAGGGCGCCCGGAGGCTGAGTACCAAAAAGCGCTCGTCTACCTTGTCTACCAGCCCCATCAAATCTTTTTCGCTCCCGCTGATGGTGTGCAGCAAGATCAGCAGCGGCGGGCGGGCGATGCGGACACGCGGCAGCCGCAACTGGTAGGCAAGCGGCAGCGGCGGCTGCGTTTGAGGGGCGGGGGTAACCGGTCGGGTGTTTTCATCCATGATACTAATTTACATCATAACGGGCTGTAATGCAAGGATGGATTCTTTAAGGCAATCAGGTTGGCAAGATGTTCTTGATCGCTTGCTTGAGCAGTGCGTATTATCATCGATTTTGCATCTCTAAACTTTCTTCTTCAACTGACTGAGGCGGTGGAGCAGGTTTAGCATTGCAAAGATGTACAGCAGCATGAGCAGGAAGAGGCCGAAGGTGGCAATCTCGAAAAAAAGCCCGGTTCCCACTTGCCGGCTCAAATTGACCATGGTGATGGTCAAGATCGGCAGAAAGACCGTCAGGAGGAGCATCATGCGGCTGTATTTCTGCGCCTTGGATGCGTTATCGCTGTAGATCTCCGGCGCCTCGCCATTGATTGAGGTTTTACGGAAATACTGCCAGCTACCATTCTCGCCCAGGTATTCCCAGCCTGCATCGTGGAAGATCTGCAAGTAATTGGCCTTATCCTTGGCTTGGGTGAAGAAGTCTAGCCGGTACACATCGTCGCGCGGGGCGCCTTGCTCGAGGGTGTAGAACCCCGGTGCGGTGACGGATTTGAAGTGCCAGCCGCTTTGCGCCATCTGGCGCAGCCACGCCTCCTCCTTTTCATCTTCCCATGCCCAGAACCAGTGAAATTTTTTCATGGTTGTCATTCTTTCCTCCACCTGGGCCTCACCAGCCCAGCGTCGTTGTGCCATTATTGACCAACAGTGCGCAGCGCCGGATGTGCTCTTTGAGCACCTTTTTACCGCGCTCGGTCAGCGTGTATGTTTTGCGGCGCTCCACCTCCGCCACCTTCACGATCAGCCCTTCACTTTCCAGGGTGGAGAAGGCGCCGTAGAGGGTGCCTGGGCCCAGTTTCACCGTCCCGTCGCTGATCGCTTCCACCATTTGCATCACCCCGTAGCCGTGCAGCGGCTCTGCCAGCGCCAGCAGGATGTATGCGGTGCTTTCACTCAAAGGCAGGTACTTTTCGAAGTCCGATTTCATGGCGCTCCTTCCGTATCGTTGTACGTTATAACGTATAACGATATATTATCATACGATATATCGGTTGTCAATACATTTGGGGTGAAAAGTGGTGTCGATGGATCAATGGGCGATTTTGCCCGCCTGGCTCTATGATCGCTCCCGGATAGGCAGGGGCAGAGGGTCACCTTTCCAACAGGTGATCCTCGTAGATGCGCCGCACCGTCTCCTCGATCTGCGGCTCGCGCACTTCCAGGTCGAGGATGCGGTAGCGGCTGGAGATGCGTGCGATCAGCTCTGAGGCGGTGATCGCGCCGCGCTCGAAGGCGTAGGTGGCACGCGTGCCCTGAGACTCGTGCTCCACCACCTCTGCCCCCTCCACCTGGACACTCTCGTACGGCTGGGCAAAATCGACCACCAGCAGGCGCCTGCCGCCAAAGCGCTGGCGCAGCGTATCCAGCGCACCATCGTAGAGCAAGCGCCCGTGATCGATGATCATTACCCGCTCGCAGAGTTTTTCTACGTCGGAGAGGTCGTGGGTGGTGAGGAGGACGGTCACCTGGCGCTGCTGGTTGATGTGGAGAATGAACTGGCGGATACGCTCCTTGGCGACCACATCCAGCCCGATGGTCGGCTCATCGAGGAAGAGCAGTTGGGGGTCGTGCAGCAGGGCGGCGCAGAGGTCGGCGCGCATGCGCTGCCCCAGGGAGAGCGAGCGCACGGGGGTGTGCAGGAAGGTATCCATCTCCAAAATGCGGCGGAACTCGTCCAGGTTTTGGCGGAAGCGCCCTGGCGGTACGCGGTAGATATGCTGCAGCAGTTCGAGCGACTCGATCACCGGCAGGTCCCACCACAGCGTGGTGCGCTGCCCGAAGACCGCCCCAATGTGGGCGACGTAGCGCTGGCGGTTGCGCCAGGGGGTGAAGGTGAGGCCTGGCCCTGCCTGCAGCCTCACCGAGGCCTCGCCGCTGGTGGGCACCAGAAGCCCGGTGAGCATCTTAATCGTGGTCGATTTCCCGGCGCCGTTGGGGCCGAGGTAGCCGACGATCTCCCCCGGCGCGATGTGGAAGCTCACCTCGTCTACGGCGCGGATCACGTTTGCCTGGCGCGGGCCGGCGGTGGGCGGTGCAGCCTGATCTGCGCGGGCAACATCCACCGGGCGCGGGTTGTATGCGGGTCTTTGCATCAGGCGGCGCGTGTATTGCGAGAAGACGCCCTGCGCCCTGCCCTGGCGGGGTGAGATCTTGAAATGCTTGCTGAGTCGTTCAACTGTGATCATATCGATTTACTCTCCGCTGCCCGAACACAGAGGCGGGCAGGATTTTGGGAGTGGTGGGGTCAGTGATAACCCCAGAGCCCAGTTCAGGTGCCATGTGCTCGGAGCACGGGCAAATTACGTGCCCGTGCTCTGGTAGTGGCGCAGGCCAAAGCGCCAAAAGCCCAGCCCGATGAGCAAGATGCCCACGCCGACCAGGGGGGAAAGCAGGGGCGCGAAGGCAGGCATGCCCAGGGGATCGGGCTTGCCGAGGATATAGAGGGCGGGGTAATAATTCAAAAAGATCGCTGGGAGGATGTAGGTGAAGAAGTGGCGCATCCAGGCCGGGTAGATGGACATGGGGTAAGCCATCATTTCCGAGCCGCCGTAGGTGAAGATGTTGATCACCTCGATCGACTCCACCGTCCAGAAGGTGATCGTGGCGCCGATGATGAACAGCCCAGCGAAGAAGAAGAACAGGCTCACCAGCACCACTGGCAGCAGCAGTGCCTTGAGGGCGGTCCACTGGATATCTGCCATGTAGGTTGCCAGCACCAGGATGGCAGTTCCCTGCAGGATGCGTCCCCAGCGGCGCATCACGAATTCGGAGCCCAGCACCTGGAGGGTGATGCTCGCCGGGCGGAGCAAGAGCTGGTCCAGGCGCCCCAGGCGCACCTGGCGACCGAAATTTTGCGGGTCGAAGCCGCCGAAGACCAGGTCCATCCAGCCGAAAGACGCCTCCACCATGCCGTACAGGAAAGCGATTTCGCCGAGTCGCCACCCGGCGATGCTGCCGAAGCGCTTGAAGACCAGCGCCAGCGTGCCAAAGCCGCTGGCAGTGACGATGGCGGTGGCGAGGATATCCATGAGGAAGGCGGAGCGGTACTGCATCTGGCTGCGCACCTGTGCGGCGACCAGGCGCAGGTAGAGAGCGGCGTTATACGGCAGGGTCTTCAGAATTTAGCCTCCTAGAATCTCCAGCCGCCGCACACCCATGCGCAGGACGACTTGCCCCGCGGCGATCAGCGCCAGCGCCCACAGGAGCTGGAAGCCGAGGGCCTGGAGCAGGGCGGGGCCTTGCAGAACGCCCAGGAAGACCTCATTCACGGTGTTCATCATGTGCGGGAAGGGGGTGAGGTTTGCCAGGGCGCTGAACCAGGGCGGGAAGAAGCGCAGGGGCATCATGAAGCCGGAGAGGAACCAACAAAAGACGAACACCATGCGAATGATTCCGGCGGCATTGGGCACCCAAAAGGATGACAGGTTAGCCAGGAAACGCCAGGAGAACGAGATCAGCCAGGCGAGGGCGAGGGTGATCGTAAAGGCCAGCCACTGGGCAATGCCGCGCGGGGTGACGATATCGAAAACCAGGGCGTAGCCAAGCATCAGGGGGATGCCGCGCAAGAGGAACTGGGCTGCCGCCCGCCCGGCATCTTGGGCGAGCCAGAAGCTGTAGTAGCGCATCGGCTTGAGCAGGTCGGTGGCGACGCTGCCGGTGTAGACGGTGTTCATCAGGTCGTACCAGCCGAAGAGGCTGAGGAAGCCGATGATGGCCTGGGTGAGGCCGGTGAAGGTGACTGCTGCCTGCACGGTGATGCCTGCCACCTGCTCCCGCCCGGCATAGAGGGCGACCAGTACGGCTGCCCGGAGCAGGCCGAAGAAGAAATTGGTCACCAGCCCGGCTATTGCTGCCGAGCGGTAGGCGACCTGGCGCTGAAAAGAACGCCGGCTCAATTCCCAGAACAAGCGCAGTTCATTACGCAGGTTATCACCTCATCGGGTTCAGCGATTCCTGCCCCAGATCCACCCCGGCACGTAGAAGCCCAGGATGCTGCACAGGATGGCGATCAGAAAGAAGGGGGAGCCTGCCTCCAGCGCGCCTTCGATGAGCAGCTCCAGCAGCAGCGGCAGGAATGCGCCGATCACAGCGCCGATCCAGCGCGCCAGGAACATCTCCTTGATCGAAATCCAGCCCCGCATCAGCGCAAACCAGCCCCCGGCAAAGGTGCCGGTGGAAAAGCAAAGCCCCAAAAAGAGCACGAAAACCAGCGGCTCGCTGTACTGGAAGTCGCCCACGTTGGGGAAGAGAACGGATAGGATGAAGGTTACTGCCTGGGTGAGGATGTATTGCACCACCAGGGCTACCAGCCAGGTGAACACTTTGATGAAGGTGGTTCTATTCTCCATGGTCTCTCCTTTTCCTTTTTAGCAGCCTGCCTGCAGCAGGAGACTAAGGCCAGTTGTAGAACGGCTCTTCGTCGATCACGATGTAATCTTGCTGGATATCCCTGGTGAGGACGGCGTGCATCTCCCATTCCTTCTCGCGCCATTCCATATAACCCCAAATCTCCTCGCCTGTATCGGGGTTGGTGCCGCCAAGATAGCCTTGCGGCCCGCCGCTGAAGGTGAGGTCGGCCCACTTTACCTCGGTGGTGGGGAAGGTGGTGCGCCCGAGGACCTCGGTCCTTTCGGCCTCCGACATGCCTTCTTGGAGCTCGGTCTTGATGCCGGTGATCGCATAAGGGGTGTAGGCTTTGTGGATGGTGGCTGTTTCATAGCCCGTTCCACCCAATTGGCCGATATCCCAAAAGCGCAGCACATAGCGCAGTTTGGCGTTGGCGCCATAGGCATAGGCGGGGTCGTCAAAATCGACCACGTTGCCGGCGGCGTCGACCACCACGTACGCATCGACGGGAGAGGTCTCGGCGGTGTACTGGCGGGGCGCTTCGGGCGTCCAGATTGGCTTTTCTTCGCCAAAATTGCAGGCCAGGGAGGCCAGCAAGAGCGCCGCTGCCGCCAGAACCAGCAGGGGGTTGATATGGGGTTTGCTGGGGTGTTGGGTGCGCATAAGGTCTCCTCTCGATCGGGTGGGGGGTGTGGTTTCAAAAATTAGTCAGCTTTGTTGGTTGCACTCAGGCTTTGGGGTGGTAGGTTTTGCAGGATTCTGTGCATCAGATCCTGCTCTGGGAATGATCCATGTGCCTGGCAAGTATCTTACCCTCAGGCTGCCCAAGCGTCAAGCGGGGAGAAAAAACTAAAGCATCCTCTTCAAGCGCCGGTATATGCGCCTGGCAAGGCCAGGCGGCGGCTCAGCGCTGGCTGGGCGGCGATCGCTCTCGGCGTGCTGCTTTACCTGGTGGTGCTGGGGTACCTTGTGTTGCTGCTGGTGATCAAAGCCGCTTACCAGAGGTCAGGGGGGTAGAGGCGGGGGGAATTCACAGGATGGGAAGGATGGATCGGGAAGGGGCACGGCGGGTCTGTCCAGGATCGTCGCCGTTTCATCCCCCCGCCGTGCCCCTACCGGGGTGGTGGGTGTTCATCGTCTGATTCCCAATTGGCGTGGTTGGCGAGGATGTAATCATGGATGGCTTGATGGTCGCGGGGGTTGCGGATGATGTGTTCGTAATAATTGCGCTGCCAAACCGGGAAGCCGGGTGTGTGGCGGAGGCGGTTGATGCGCAAGGTGACGGTAGATTTGTAGGAGCGCAGGATGGTTGGGATAGACCCGGGCACCGGTCTCCCGAAGGATTCGATGGTGGGGGCACGGCAGGATGAAGACGGATTGTCGCCGGGTAGGGGCACGGCGGGGCTGTCCAGGGGCATCGCCGTTTCAATCCTCCGCCGTGTTGGGGCACGGCAGGATGATGACGGATTGTCGCCGGGTAGGGGCACGGCGGGGCTGTCCAGGGGCATCGCCGTTTCAATCCTCCGCCGTGCCCCTACAACCGTGGCTATTCGATCCTCGTGGATGATGAGAATGCCATGCATATGGTTGGGCATGATGACAAACGCGCCCAATTCGAGGCGGGGAAAACGGCGAGGAATTTTTCCCCATTCCTGGCTGGCAACCAAGCCCATTTTGTTCAATACGACCTCATCCTGGCGAATTTCACCAAACAGGTTTTCCCTCTGCCAAGCCACCAGGGTGATGAAATAAGCGCCGGGTTGGGTGTAATCATACCCCTTCAGGCGGATGGAACGGCGGTGGTGCAGGGGAGATGTGGATGTCATGGGGAAATGGGGCGGGTCTGAGACCCGCCCCTACGAAACCCGCCCGTACGAGACCCGCACCTACTACGGCGTTTTTCCGGGGCCACATTTGGGGTTGCGGCAGCCGCCGAAGTAGTCTGCATCGGGGGAGGCCTTGCGCAGGTAGATGGATAATTTCTCCCCGCAAGCCGGGCAATCGCGCAGCTGGTAATACTTGATCCGTTCCGGCGAGGTGACCTGCCAGTCGAGCTCGGCGTGCTCCCCGTCGCCGACCTGGAGCGTTCCCTGGCTGCCACAGTGAGGGCATTGCAGGGAGAAAGGCTGGCTGCCATGAGCCGGGATGGGAATGGGTTTCTCGTCGTAGATGTATTCGATGATGGGGAGTTTTTTCTTCACCGTTCGCATGGGCGGCGTTTTGCCAAACAGGCGCAACAGCCTCCACTTCAGCCCGCTATCCGGCTCTGTGACGGTTGTTTCGTAGGTCTCCCCGGTCTCTACTTTGCGCGGCAGGCATTCCGGGCAGCCGTATTTGACGATGATGCCATGCTCAGCCATTGTCCCTCCTGTAAAATGATCGAACCGCTCGATCGTCGTGTTGGAGCGCTTGCTCCGACTCTCCCCATTATAGTATAAAACCTTGCCCGGTAAAATCGTTTTCAAGTCCCCCGCCCAGGACTTTCTTAAAGTCGTAAGTCCTGCGCGCCCACCCCCCGGCCCCCGCCCAGCGGGCGGGGGAGAAAGGCGAATTTGGGGTGTGGCAGTGCGGCATTGCCGCACTGCCACACCCCAAACCCCGACCTCCCTACGGCTGTCGGACCAGGAAGGGCAGATGGAAGCGGTATGTGGTGATGGTTACAGAGACGCTGTCGCTGGCAGAGGCGCTGGCACCGCCGGGGTTGTAGGCGGTCCAGGTGGCGCTGACGGTGGTGTCGGCAGTGATCGTCGCTGAGATCACCAGACCCTCGGCGATGGAGTTGAAGCTGCTGCCCGGAGGCAGGGCATAGGAGTAGCCGCTGAAGGATGCAGAGGCCTCAGCTGTTGCCAGGTCGTGCAGGCTGAGGGCGACATTGCCGGTGTTCTGCAGCTGGTAGCAGTAGTACACCACAGTGCCAGGCGTCACGCTGATCGCATCACTGGTGGCGCAAACCCCAGGCGTGACGCCGACCGTCTTGACCAGGGTGATGGCGGGGGCCTCGACGGTAACGCTGGCGGCATCGGCGGCGGTCGCTTCGTACTCGCCGCTGGTTGCGTTCCAGGTGGCAGTATTGATGCTGTCGGCGAGGATGGTCACGGTTTCGGTGATGAAGGCGGAAGCGCCGGGGGCGAGGGCATAGGGGAAGGCAGATAGGATGGTGCCAATCTCACTGTCGTCCAGGTCGTGCATCTCCAGGGCGACATTGCCGGTGTTCTCCACGGCGTAGCAGTAGGTGACATCGGTGCCGGGCGGCACCATCAGTGCGTCGGTGGCGGCGCACTGGTTGGGGTCGAGGCCGACGGTCGTTTTGAGGGCAATCCCCGGCAGGGCTACGGTGACGGTGGCGGTATCAGTGGCAGTCACGGTGTTTGTCCCGCCGCTGTTGTAAGCCGTCCAGGTGGCGGTGTTGACGGTGTCGGTGAGGATGGTCATGGTTTCGGTGATGAAGGCGGAAGCGCCGGGGGCGAGGGCATAGGGGATGGCAGACAGGATGGGGCCAATTTCGCTATCGTCCAGGTCGTGGAAAGCCAGGGTTATACCGCCGATGTTCTCCACGGAGTAGCAGTAGGTGACCTCTGTGCCGGGCAGCACCATCAGCGCCTCGGTGGCGGCGCAGAGGTTCGGGTCCGTGCCGACGGTCTTGCTGATTGTGATAGCGGGCCCGAGGATCCATGCCCCGGCGGAGAAGACTTCGGAGGTAGCCCAGGGATTGGCGATGGGGGTGAGATAGAGCACATTGATGAGGTCCAGGAGATAGATGAATCCGGGCTCGTCGGTCACCAGGTAGGCGATGCTGTTACTATCCACCGCCAGCCCGTCGATGTCGGTTTGTGCTGCGGGGTAGGGAGCGATCAGTGTCGCAGTGCCATTGGGGTTGATGCGGAAGACGCCTGAGCCATGCGGGGTGATGTCATCATTGGTGGCGTAGAAGATGCCCGTGCTGGGGTCAATCGCCAGCCCGCCAAAGTCGTAATCGGCATCCACATAATCGATAAAAACCGTGGCAACCAGGGTTGTCAGGTTGATCTCATACACCGCCTCGTTGGCGATGTTCTTGATCCCATATAGATTGCCGTTGTAAAAAGCCAGCCCGACCATCGATTGGGTTGATATGCCGTCGGTGATGGTGCCCAGGCTGTTGACAGCGCCGCCGAGTGGCCATTCGTACAGCGTAGCGCCGTTATTGAACAGGATACGCGTGTTGATGTGGTCATACGCCGCGCCCCACACCTGGAAGCCGTTGAAGGCTGGGGAGGCAGCGGCGGTGGCGGGGTTGATGCGATAGGCAGGCACGGTCGTGTCATCCACGCCGACGAAGAGCGGATCATCAACCGCCTCTGGCGCCCGCTGGAAGGCGGGTGGCGGGGCAGGCGGGGCTGGAGAGCGCTCTGCCTCGAGGGCGAGCGCCTGTTCCTGGGTGGACTCGTCGTCCCCGGCTGAAGCCTGGACGCTGAATGGGGCGGCGGCGAGGCTGAGGATGGCGAGGGATGTGATCAGGGCGAGCAGGTTGCGTTTCATACAGTTTTCTCCTTCGATTGGTGGGGTGGCATAGGTGGTCGGTTGATAATTGGATAATTTATATCATAGTTATATGATTGTATGGAGAAAGGGCGTTTTGTCAAGCAGTTCAAGCGCTGCGGGAACTGAGATCTGATGCTATACTACGCTTATCGGAGATTATCCCCCATGAGCCAAACCAATCGAGATGACTTATTTTCCAACCAGCCCTATAGCCCATGAGAACTTTCCTGCGCTCCTTCCTCTCCACCCTGCTGGTGGTCCTTATCCTCGCTGCGGCCTTCCTGGCGGGGTATATCTACCGCGACCACCGACCCGCTGGCGTCTTTCCCATTCTCAGCCAGGCATACACCCTGCTGCGCCAGCACGGCTATGACGACCCGCCGCCAGACCCGGCGCTGGAATACGGTATGATCCGGGGGATGATCCAGGCCTACGGCGACCCGTACACCTCCTTCTCCGAACCGGCGCAGACCGAGCTGCAATCCAACGATCTCTCGGGCTCGTTTGGCGGGATCGGGGCGCGCATCGGCACAGACGAGGCAGGCTTCCGGGTGCTGTATCCCTTTGCGGAGGGGCCGGCGGCCAAGGCGGGCATTCTTGAAGGTGACCGCCTACTGCAGGTGGACGACCTCCCCATCACTGCTGAGAGCTCCACGGAGGCGATGATCGCTGCCATCCGCGGCGAGGTGGGAACACGGGTGCGGCTCACCGTTGCCCGCCCGCCCGGCTACGAGCGGCTGGAATTCGAGGTCGAGCGCGCCGAGATTGCGCTGCCTTCGGTCACCTGGCACCTGGAGCCGGACGAGCCGCGCCTGGGGATCATCGAGGTGAACGTGATCGCGGACACTACGCCGGATGAGATCGAGAAGGCTGTGGCAGACCTGCAGGGGCGCGGGGCGCAGTATTACGCCCTTGACCTGCGGGATAACTACGGCGGGCTGCTGGAGGCGGGGATCGCCACGGCGCGGCTGTTCCTGACCCCCGGCGATCTGCCGGTGATTGAGCAGCAGTACCGCGGCCAGGAGGTGGAGTCGTTCGAGGTGGAGGAAGCCGGGCCGCTGAGCGAGATTCCGCTGGTGGTGCTGGTGAACGAGAACACGGCCAGCGCGGCGGAGATCATCGCGGGGTCGCTGCAGGCGCAGGGGCGCGCTTTGCTGATCGGCGTGCCCACTTACGGCAAAGATACAATCCAATTGGTGTTCGGGCTGGATGACGGTTCGAGCCTGCACATCACGGCGGCGCACTGGTGGGTGCCGGGGCTGGCGATCCCGCATGGGGGGAACGGGTTGCAGCCGGACCTGCCGCCGCTGGAAGGGGCGGCGGACGGGTGGATCGCCGCCGCGGTGGCGGAATTGGTGAAGTGATTTCTATTGACCGGCGGCCTGCTCGCGTTGCGACCTTACCCCTGCGAGGTACACCAGCGCCGCCCCAACGGCGTAGAGGGCGATCATCAGCACGAAGGGCAGTCTCTTATCCATCTCGGAGAGCATGCCGGCAATCCAGCCGAAGGGCGAGGTGAGCAGGATAATGACCATCCACATGATCGCCTGGATGCGCGCCCGTTCCTTGGCTTCGATGGTCAG
>JAFGBV010000116.1 GCA_016932955.1 Anaerolineales bacterium
ATCAGGCGCTGATAAAACTCATCATAGCCCTTACCTGGGGTGCGAATATCAATGTAGCAGTTGTACACAGTGGCGTGGGTTTTTTCTTCGACTAGATGGGCAAATTTCAAGCTCTGCATACAACAAATCGAGGAGCAGTAGCTATTGTAGTGCTTATCTCGGCTGCCAACGCAGTGGACAATTGCTACTGATTTCGGTACCGTTTTACCATCGCGCAGGACGATGTTGCCGCTTGTGGGACCGGCAGCATTCGACAGACGTTCGAACTCCAGGCTGGTAAAAACGTTCGCCAACCGGCCATAGCCATAATTGGGTATGCGTCGTGCGTCGAATAACTGCCAACCAGTGGCAAGGATGATATTGCCCACCTCCACGTTTATGATCTCATCTTCCTGGGCGAAATCGATGGCGCCAGTGGGGCAGAACTTCTCGCAGACTTTACAGGTGCCTTTCAGGTAGTATGTGCAATTTTCTCGATCAATTACCGGATATTTTGGAACTGCTTGCGGGAAAGGTGTGTAGACTGCCTTGCGGTATCCCAGACCAGCCTCGAACACATCATCGATCACTTTCTTGGGGCATTTTTCCCAGCAGACGCCACACCCGGTGCACAGATCCTCTTTGATGGAACGCGCACGTTTGCGGATAGATACCACGAAATTCCCCACATAGCCATCCACCTTCTCAACCTCAGAATAAGTGAGTAAGGTGATGTTCTTGTGGTTTCCGGCTTCTACCATCCTGGGTGTCAGGATACAGGCTGAGCAATCCAGAGTGGGGAAGGTTTTATCGAACTGAGCCATATGCCCGCCGATGGTGGGCTCACGCTCTACTAAATAAACTGGGAAACCAGCATTGGCAATCTCCAGGGCGGCCTGGATACCTGCAATACCGCCGCCGACGATCAGTGTGGCAGGATGGATCGGAACATGCAGTGGTTCCAGAGGTTCATGATGGACAACGCGGCGCACACCACCAGCCAGGATTGCCTTGGATTTTTCAGTCGCAGCCTGCTTATCGGTGTGTACCCAGGATACCTGTTCACGGATGGAGACCAACTCGCAAAGATATGGGTTGAGGTCAGCGCGCGCACAGGCGTTGCGGAATGTGGCTTCGTGCAGGTGTGGCGAACAAGCTGCCACAACAACACGCGTGAGGTTGTTTTCCTTGATATCTTTTTCGATCAGCTCTTGCCCCAGGCTGGAGCACATGAACTTGTAGTCTCGAGCGACTACTACGCCATCATTGGCAAGTTCTTTTCCAGCCCAGACGCTGACATCCGCAACATCAACCATACCGGCAATGTTGCTCCCACAGTGGCAGACGTACACACCTACGCGTTCTTGGGTTGTCTTTTCGGGTTTCACTGGCTCGCCTCCTCATCGACATTGGCAGGATCGCCCGCTTTCTTGAGCGGGGGCGGCATGGGAAGCGCCTCTTTAGAGGGCTTCTTTTTTGGTTCTTCTTCTAGTACCGGAACTTCAACCCCAATCTTGCTCATTGCCTGTCTGGCGCTAACAAATTCTGAGCCAAAGCCCAGTTTCTCCGGCTTTTCGCCGAAAGCGATGCCCATTAGCTGGGTGAAGAAGAGTACGGGCATTTGATAATTGGTGTGGAACTGGCTATTCATTTGCCCCTGGAAAGCATCCAGGTTCATCTGGCACATGGGGCATACAGTCACGATCGCGTCTGCTTTATATTGATCTGCAGAGGCGATCAAGCGGCGGATGAGCTCAAAGGCTGTTTCGGGCCCGATCTGGGTCATGTGACCGCCGCAGCAATGGGTCTTGAGCGGGAAATCGATCACCGTGGCGCCCAGGGCTGAAAGAAGGTTGTCTAATTCTTCGGGGTGTTCCGTATCCGTATAGCGCTTGTTATAGTCTGGGCGGGGGAGCATACAACCCAAGTAAGGAGCAACGCGCAGTCCAGCCAAGGGTTTGACCACCTTCTCTTTGATTTTATCCAGCCCGATATCGTTGGTGATTACATCCAATAGGTGGCGGACAGCCAGCTTTCCGGGGTTGTAATGCAAACCACCTGCAGCAAGGGCTTCATTGATCATGTTGCCCAATGCTTTATCCTCGTGCATATAGTGGTCGGTTTTGGCCAGGTTCAGATAGCAGGCGCTGCAGGTGGCAAGCAAGGTGTTGCTTCCGTTAGCTTGCTGTTCGGCGAGCGCCAGATTGCGGGCGATCAAAGCAAAGGCTGGGATCTGATCGAGGGAAAAGTATTCGGTTGCTCCGCAGCAGTTCCAATCTTCGATTTCTTTGATCTCGATGCCGATTGGCTTACAGGCTGCCAGAGTCGAGACATAGTAAGCCTTTGCGCTGCTTTCCATGGAGCAGCCAGGATAGTATATATACTTGCTCATGCTGCCTCCAATTCTTTGGCGCGCTTTAGGATTTCTTTGAGTTGATTCATACCCTTGATGCGTTTAGGAGGGGTGATTGACATCCCCTTCTTGGTTATCATACCAATAGCCATCGGGGCAATATTGGGGAGGCGCGTAGCGAAGTGTTTTACATTATGCAGCCCTGCCAAACCGACCTCGAAGCTGCGTCCATAGTTTTCAACCATACCGATGAATGTTTTGGAGAAATCAGCAGCAGTCGGATTGTATAGACCAGCTTCCAGCGACAGATTTTTGAGCGTGTACATCACATCGGTGATATGGATGTCCTGGGGGCAGCGAACCATGCAGAAGTAGCAAGAAACACACATCCAGGGTGTGTTGCTTCTGAGCACTTCTTCACGCATGTCCGCGCGCAGCATGGCAAAGATGGCACGTGGGGTATGATCCATCGCTGAACTGGATGGACACGATCCACCGCATGTACCACATTGGATGCAGGTGTCTAGATGCGAATCCCCCGGCGTGGCTGCAACAACTTCATCCAGGAATGTTGGCGCTCTCGCTTGCGTTGTAGCTGATGTCATAGATTCCTCCTAGGTAAAAAATTAAATTGGCCGACCGGGAAAGTCGGTCTTGGGATTCGATTGTGTGATTGTTCTGTGTGCGTCAACACAGTCGGGATGATCACTTTGTTCTAATATCTCAAGGACTACCTGAATCTGCGCCAGATTTGGCTTATCACGAAAAGGCGCAAAATTCAACCATACTATTATCAATGAGATGGTATATGGGTGCTAGTATCATAATTCACAAATTGGAAGTGATAATTGTCATGGTGGAGTACCTCGCAATCAAGTAATATTATAGAAAATATCCATTTTCTACGCAAGTGATAAGCATCACGGTTTTTAACAGTAGTGTGTCTATTTAACGATGGCGGGGCGATGAGTTGTAACCGCTTCTGCGGTAAAATACATCATTATCCAAATATTGGAGGTAGTCGTGAGTGATTCTGATTCAGTGATCTCCAGGGTTATTAACACGATCCGCTTTCTCTCTGTAGATACAGTGCAGAAAGCCAATTCCGGGCATCCGGGACTGCCGCTGGGTACAGCAGCCATCGCCTATACAGTTTGGATGCGGCACTTACGCTTCAACCCGCGTAACCCGGCTTGGCCTTGGCGTGATCGGTTTATACTCTCCGGAGGGCATGGCTCTGCACTGCTATATTCTTTGCTCCACCTCTGTGGGTTTGAGCTCTCGATGGAAGATTTGCAATCCTTTCGCCAATGGAGCAGTATCACACCAGGGCACCCCGAATATGGCCTTACGCCAGGGGTGGAAGCAACCACCGGCCCATTAGGGCAGGGCTTTGCCAACGGCGTTGGCATGGCAATTGCACGGGAACATCTGGCAGCGCTCTTCAATCGCCCAGACCATCTGCTTTTTGACCAATTCATCTACGCCATTGTGACCGATGGTGACTTAATGGAGGGAGTGGCATCTGAAGCAGCCTCGCTGGCTGGGCATTTGCAATTGGGAAGCCTGATCTATCTGTATGACGATAACCGCATCTCAATTGATGGCAACACTGACCTGGCGTTTACCGAAGACCGCGGGGCGCGATTCACCGCCTATGGGTGGCAGGTATTGCATGTGGCTGATGGCAATGATGTAGAAGCCATCGACGCGGCGATTGCCACAGCAAAAACCGACCCTCGTCCCTCTCTGATCATCTGCCGCACACACATTGGCTATGGCCTTCCCACGCGACAGGATACCGCAAAGGCGCACGGCGAGCCGCCCGGTGAAGAGGAGCTGCGCGGCGCCAAGGAGAAATTAGGCTGGCCTGTCGATCCCTCTTTCTTGATCCCTGAGGATGTACAGGCCCATTTTCGGACCGCAGTAGATCGCGGCAGGGAATTGGAGGTGGATTGGCAGTCGCGAATGGGAGCCTACCGGGGCAAATATCCTGAACTGGCTGCCGATTTGGAGCGCCGCCTTGCTGGCGTGTTGCCACAGGGCTGGGATGCTAACCTGCCTGCATTTCTGCAGGATGCCAAAGGTATTGCGACGCGCGCTGCTTCTGGAAAGGTGATCAATGCGCTTGCTGCGGTGTTGCCCGAGCTGATTGGTGGCTCCGCTGATCTTGCTCCATCCAATAATACCTGGATCCAGGGCAGCCCGCCATTCCAGAAAGAAACTCCTCAAGGACGTAATTTCCACTTTGGGGTGCGTGAGCACGGCATGGGTGCGGTGGTCAACGGCATGGCGCTATTTGGAGGGGTTATTCCTTATGGAGCCACCTTCCTGGTTTTCAGCGACTACCTGCGCGGCGCGTTGCGCGTTGCGGCGCTCTCTCATTACCCAAGCATCTGGATCTTCACCCATGACAGTATCGGACTGGGTGAGGATGGGCCTACCCACCAGCCGGTAGAGCATTTCGCGGCCTTGCGTGCCATCCCAAACCTGCTTGTGATCCGCCCGGCAGATGCAAATGAGGTGGTGGAAGCCTGGAAAGTAGCCGTAGAGAGACGCAATGGGCCTACTGCTCTGCTGCTCACCCGCCAGGCGGTGCCAGTGTTGGATCGTGAAGTGCTGGCTCCAGCTAGCCATATGCGCCGAGGTGCTTATGTTCTGGCGGATATTGGTGATCGTCCGCCTGATTTGGTTTTGATCGCCTCCGGGTCTGAGGTGAGTCTGATCGTCTCTGCCGGGTATAAACTTGCTGCAGAAGGGATTAATGTTCGCCTGGTCTCGATGCCTAGTTGGGAATTGTTTGCTGATCAGGATGATGCCTACCAGCATGATGTTTTACCGCCTTCCGTGACGGCGCGGCTGGCTGTGGAAGCTGGGGTTTCACAGGGCTGGGAGCGCTGGGTGGGAGATCGAGGTGGTGTGATCGCCATGGATCGTTTTGGGGCATCTGCGCCCGGCAAGGTGCTTTTCAGCGAATATGGCTTTACAGTGGAGAATATTGTGCAGCAAGCTGCTGCCCTGCTGCGCGGGAGGCAGGAAAAATGATCGTGGCAATTGCTTGCGACCATGCTGGGTTTCCCCAAAAAGAAACAGTGATCCAGGCGGTGCGCGCCATGGGTCATGATGTCCTGGATCTGGGCACGCACGATGATCGCAGTGTGGACTATCCGGATTATGCGGAGAAATTGGGTAAGGCAATCCAGGCGGGAAAGGCGGAGAGGGGGGTGCTCTTGTGTGGCTCTGGTGTTGGTGCCTGTATCGCTGCGAACAAGATGCAGGGTATTTATGCCGGAATGTGCCACGATACATATTCTGCCCACCAGGGCGTAGAGCATGACAACATGAATGTCTTGTGCCTGGGGGCGCGGATCATTGGGCCTGAGTTGGTGAATGAACTGGTGCGGGCTTTTCTGGGGGCGCATTATTCTGCTGAGGAACGCCACCAGCGCAGGCACGAGAAGGTGCTTGCTATTGAACAGGCGCGGTTATCGGGTAAATCACGGTAAGTGGAGCATATCAGCGATGAAGCCTATTGAAAAACTACATGCCCTGGGTCAATCCCTGTGGTATGACAATATCGAGCGCCGCCTGCTGGAGAACAGCGAGTTGGCAGCGCTCATCGAGCGCGATGAAATTCGCGGGCTGACCTCTAATCCGAGCATCTTTTATAACGCGATCGCAAAATCGCACGATTATGAGACCGCGATTGCATCATTGTCTTGGGCAGGTTATTCTGCTGAAATGATTTATGAGTTCCTTGCTGTAGAAGATATCCGTGCTGCAGCTGATCTGTTGCTGCCTTTATATCGGCGAAGCAGCGGCGCCGATGGTTATGTTAGCCTGGAAGTCAGCCCAGCGCTGGCGTATGATGCGAGCGGAACGTTGACTGAAGCCAAACGCCTGTGGCAATGGGTAGATCGACCGAATCTGATGATCAAAATTCCTGCCACACGCGCAGGGTTACCCGCTGTGCGCCAGGCGATTGCAGCGGGGATTAATGTCAATGTGACGTTGATCTTCTCATTAGCCCGATACCGTGCAGTGATGGATGCATACATATCAGGCCTGGAAGATTGTCTGGCTGCTGGGCTGGAGATCGGGCAGGTTGCTTCTGTCGCCTCATTCTTTGTATCCCGCATGGATAGCAAAGTAGATCAGCGATTGCAGTCGATTGCCCAGGGAGGGGGAGAAAAGGCTGATAAGGCGCATGCCTTGATGGGTAAATTGGCAGTAGCGAACACCCGCCTGGCATACCAGGAATTCCGGAGTGTCTTTGAGGGAAGGCGCTTTTCTCGCCTTGTGGCACAGGGTGCTCGCGTGCAGCGTCCTTTGTGGGCTTCCACCAGTACCAAAAATGCAAATTACCCCGATACTCTGTATGTGGACACCCTGATCGGTGAGCACACGGTGAATACCGTTCCTCCCAAGACACTGGATGCTTTTCGTGAGCATGGGGAGGCGCGCCTGAGTGTAGAGGATGATCTGGAAGATGCGCACCAGGCAGTTGCTGATCTGGAGGCAATGGGATTCTCAATGCGCAAGATTACAACGGAGTTGGAGAAAGAGGGCGTACGGGCTTTTTCTCAGGCACACAAAGATTTATTGAAGATCATCGAACAACAGCGCCGGAAGCATGTACAAGATCTGGGTCCTCTTGACCAAAAGAGCAGAGAACGGATCACCCACCTGGCTCAAACTCAGGTGCCTGCGCGCCTGCATGCCGTCGACCCCACATTGTGGACACGGGAAAGTGAGGGGCAAAAAGAGATCCGCATTCGCCTGGGTTGGTTGACTTTACCAACCTCCAGTCGCGATCTGCTGCCTGAGCTGCGCGATTTTGCTGTAGATATTCGACAGGAAGGTTTTACCCATCTGTTACTGCTGGGGATGGGAGGCTCATCGTTGGCACCGGAAGTGATGCGCCTGATCTTCTGGAGTATGGTGCCTGGTGAAGACAAACCCGGACTGGATTTGGCTATTCTCGATTCGACTGACCCTGCCCAGGTACGCACCGCTCTGAACCGTGCCCCGATTAGGCGCACCTTGTTTATCGTCTCCAGTAAATCCGGCGGGACAGCCGAAGTCAATGCATTCCTGGATTATGCCTGGGCTTGTGCCCGGCGAGCAGTAGGAAAACGAGCGGGGGAGCATTTCATCGCCATCACCGATCCTGGAACATCTTTAGAAGCGCTGGCAATGGAGCGCAGTTTCCGCAAGGTCTTTCGCGCCGATCCCCATGTAGGTGGGCGTTATTCTGCGCTGACTGCATTTGGGCTGGTTCCGGCGGCGTTAATGGGATTGGATGTCTCTGGCTTGCTTGACAGAGCAGCCTGGATGGCGCGCCAGTGCGCCCCGGAGCATCCCGCGGAGCGGAACCCTGGCTTGGTGTTAGGAGCAATCATGGGCGAAGCAGCCTTGCAGGGGCGTGATAAGCTTACCCTGATTGCGGATGATGGATTGGCGCCGCTGGGCGCCTGGCTGGAGCAATTGATCGCGGAGAGCAGCGGAAAGCAAGGGATGGGGATTGTCCCGATTGACGCTGAGCCACCTGCTTCCCCGGAGCTTTACGGCGCGGATAGGCTGTTTGTGTACCTGCGGCGCAGTGGTCGTTATGATCGCTTCGCTAGTCGTTTGCGCAAGGCAGGCCAACCAGTGTTGACGATTAAAATAGTTGAAAACATTGACCTGGGGGCAGAATTCTACCGCTGGGAGGTTGCCACTGCGGTTGCTTGTGTAGTGCTGGGAGTGAATGCTTTTGACCAACCCGATGTGCAGGATAGTAAAACGCGCACTAAAGCCAAGATCGCTATCTTCAGGCAACAGGGAATGTTTGAAGAAGGTGAGCCTGCCTGGGAGAAAGAGGGGATACGGTTATATGGAACCTTGCCGCCGGGTATCCAATCGCCTGTGGAGGCGCTGTATGCGTTCCTGAGGCAAGGCAGACCAGGTGATTATGTTGCACTGAATGCGTATGTGCCGCGCAATACAGAAATGGGCGCCTTATTGCGTCGTTTGCGCATAGCCATACAAAAACGAACCCACCTGGCGACCACCGTTGGCTTTGGACCGCGTTTCCTGCATTCTACGGGTCAATTGCATAAGGGAGGCGCAGATAATGGGCTATTTGTTCAAATCACTGCTGATCCCGTGATCGATTTCGATATTCCAGGTCAAGGGTTATCCTTTGGCGCGTTGGAGCGCGGCCAGGCATTGGGTGATTTAGAAGCCTTGCAAGCACGTGACCGGCGTGTGCTGCGCATTCATCTGTCGGAGCCTTCTCGCTTGCGCTGTTTACTGGAGGAGGAGAGAGTTTATCCTTGATTTCTCTCTACTCTTGCTTTTCCAAGTGTTCACGAACTAATTCACGGCGCAAGATCTTGCCCACGGTGGTACGGGGTAAAGAGTCGCGGAATTCGATCTGACTGGGCACTTTGAAGGAAGCCAGGTTTTCCTTGCATAGGGCCGTAATATCTTCTGCTGATACGGTTTCGCCAGGCTTAGGCACAATCCAGGCTTTGATCGTCTCTCCCTGGATGGCATCTGGCACGCCTGCTACACCGACCTCGAGCACCTTGGGATGCATCGCAATCACTTCCTCCACCTCGCGCGGCCATACCTGGTAGCCTCCTGGCTTGATCAGCTCCTTCTTGCGATCGATGATATAAAAATACCCATCCTGATCCATGCGTGCAATATCACCGGTGTACAACCATCCATCCCGCAGAGCCATAGCTGTTTCTTCGGGCATGTTGTGATACCCTTGCATCACCTGCGGACTTTTAACGATTAACTCGCCAATCTCGCCAGGAGGCAGGATGGTTGCACCATCATCCAGACTTACGATGCGGCAATCGACATCTGGCAATGGCAAACCGATTGAGCCGCTGCGGTTCTCGCCGTAGATGGGGTTGCAGTGGGTTGCGGTCGGCGCCTCAGAAAGCCCGTAACCTTCCACCAGCTTCCCGCCAGTGAGCGCTTCAAAACGCGCCTTAGTTTCCTGTAGCAGAGGGGCTGAGCCTGAGATGCAAGCCTTGATCGTGCTTAGGTTGTATTTCCCCGCCTGTACATCGGGGTGCTGGTTGATCAGATTGTACATCGTGGGCACGCCAGGGTAGAGGGTAGCCTTATAGCGTTGGACGCTGTTTAAGATATCGGTTAGATCGCGCGGGTTTGGGATCATCACCATGCTGGCTGCGGCATAGATGGCGACCAACATCCCAACAACCATCCCATAGACGTGGAACAAAGGGATTGCCATCAATACTGTGTCCTTGCCTTCCACGATGCAGGTAAGCCAGGCGCGGAATTGTACGGTGTTTGCCACGAGATTGCGGTGCAGTGCAATGGCTCCTTTAGGGATGCCTGTGGTGCCGCCACTATATTGGAACAGCGCCACATCCTCCGCATTGATTTCAAGGACAGGTCGGTTTTCTGGCCGGAATCCTTTACACAGGTCAGCCATCCAAACATCACCCACCTCCAACTGCGATAGGACTGTGCCCTTTTTCTTCTTTGCCAGGTTGGACAAAAAAGCTAATCCCGAGGGCAGGAATTCTGTCACATTGGTGACGATCAGTGTACGCAGGCTGGTTGCGGATTGGGCTTTTTTGAGAGTGGGGTAGAAGTCACTCTGCACGAACATTATCTCTACCCCGGCATCCTGCACCTGTTGGGCGATTTCGCGCTGGCTGTAGAGTGGATTCACTGCCACAATCACCCCCCCGGCTTTCAAGATTGAAAAATAAGCGATCACGAATTGTGGAATATTAGTCATGAGGATGCCAACCCGTTGGCCTTTTTGAATACCCAGAGATACGAGCGCGGCAGCCATGCGGTTCGTCAGCTCATCCATTTCTTTGTATGTGACTACAGCACCTTTCAAGATCGTGCACGGGCGCTTGGGATATTTGCGGGCTGTTTCTTCTAGCAGCGTGAATAGAGGTACTTGCGGGTAATCCAGGTGATGGGGAACCTGGGGGTCATAGAATGTAAACCAGGGGCGGTTTTCCATATCGGCGCTCCAAACTAATCAGTCGTTGCAAGTCGGCTCAGCCAATTTTCAATGCTGGCTTGCATATTCTGGATAGTGTGATCATTCACTGCGAACCAGGTGATCTGGGGATCATTTTCTTTGAACCAGTTAGCCTGCCGCCGCACAAAGACTCGGGTGCGGCGCTTCATCTGCACAATTGCCTCGTTGAGGGTTATCTCACCCTGTTCTACCTGTATCATCTCTTTGTATCCAATGGCAGAAAGGGTGGGTAGGTCAGGGGAATAGCCTCGCGCAAGCAAGCTCCTGACTTCCAAAGCAAAACCGCTCTCGATCATGGATTGTATTCGGGCATCGATGCGCGCGTATAACTCGTTACGGGGGCGTTTGAGTCCAAGAATCAGCGATTTGTAAGGGGAAGCGCCGCGTTGTTTTTGGTTTGAAAATAGCCTGCCTGTGCTTAGGATTACTTCCAATGCGCGAATCGTCCGCCGCTGGTTGTGTGGGTCAATCGATTTGGCAGCAAGCGGGTCGAGATGAGCAAGCTGTTGGTGCAATGCCAGCCGACCGATCTCTTTTGCCCAGATCTCGAGTGCTGCGCGCATGCGTTGATCTGGCTCTACACGGGGGATTTCCCAGCCCTCAATCACAGCCCAGATGTACTGTCCGGTGCCTCCCACCAGAAAAGGCAAGTGCTTGCGTTGGTGTACGCCATCGATTGCTTTTTGCGCTTCCTTGTGGAAAAGTGCCAGACTCCATACCTCATCAGGATTAGCCACATCGATCAGGTGGTGCGGTGCCAGCGCCTGCTCTTGCGCGCTTGGCTTAGCAGTTCCGATATCCATGCCGCGGTAGAACAGGCGCGAGTCAGCGGAGATGATCTCGCCGTCCATCTTTTTAGCCAATTGAATGGCGATCTCGGTTTTGCCCGCGGCAGTTGGCCCGAGGATAACAATGAGTGGCCTTTTATCCAATAGCATTTTCAAAATGGGTGATTGTTGGGGGATGACCTTGACCCAGGCGTTGTACAGTGATCACATCGATGCGCCAGTCTGTCCCGGATTGGGTGTGTTGCTGCATATAATAGGCAACCGAGGCTAGGATATGGTCCCGTTTGCGAGCATTGATCGAGATTTCAGGAGGGCCTAAGGTTTTAGAAGCACGTGTCTTGACCTCGACGAAGACGGTTACATTTTCACGTGAGGCGATCAGATCGATCTCACCATAAGGTGTGCGCACATTTTGCTCCAAGATGGCATAGCCTTGGGATTGTAATAACCTTGCTGCGATTCTTTCTCCCCAAGCTCCTAAGGATTTTGTTATGGATTCTTTCATTGTAGTCAGCGGGTTCGGCTGATTATTTGCCCGATAGTAACAGCATCGGAATATTTATGTGATAGCTTATGGTTAGTCAGAAATTTTTTGGATTATCCGACGGATTGTTTCTTTCACTGTTCTTGTTTCAGCCTGCGGTGATAGTAATAAATAGATCTCATAAGCCAATAACAGTAAGCGAGCACTGAATAGGTATTGAAACCAAGGTGGCACCGGGAAAGCCCCCGGTAAATCTCTGATGATGGAGTAATAATTCATCCTCGCTAACATAGAGAGGAGATTGCTACTATGTAGGATGCCTGTTATAGTTAGATTGCCACTTTGGACAACCTCAGTTAAAGCTGTTTGTTGAATAAAGTGTAATCTTTGATCAAATTTATATACTAATATGCTAATCAGAACCGCTGCTGAAACAAGTCCCCCGTATAGCAATAAGCTGTAAATTTTGCTATACCTTTCAGTCTTTTCGCGTAGTATCATAACAATGGGAAGCAGGCTGAATAATATCAGGGAAAATCCGAGTCCCAATATTAGTTTATATGCGGGTTCTAATCCATACATTTGGTCTGGGTATAGGATATTGTAGGACACTGTAGTATCTGATAGTATCCGATATAGAGTGATAGCATAGTCGAGCCATAGGATGAGTGTGTTTATTACTGCATATGCTAGGATTAAATCGAAGAGTAGAATTCTAAGTAAATGGAAGGTTTTAGACTTTGAAAACCAGGTGGGTTTGGATCGTTGCTGATCATATCTGTAGAACGAGCTTATGCTAATAATTAGCGATAAAAGCCATACAATTACTTGCACATAGCTACCCATAGATATCATCCATGGTAGTTGATAGTTGGTCACAATAATGCTGGCATTGATTAGGGAAGACATTGATTCTTGTATAGCACCCCGGCTAATGCCGTATATTGCTATGGGTATGAGGAGGACGATGGCTGGCCATGACCAGGATAAAGGATCTTTATGAAATTCCGTAAGACGAGATTGACTACCTATAGAGAATTGCTTTCTAAGTAATGTAAACAGATTTGTGATGCTTTGGGCTCGTAATTTGCGTTTTCTAACCCTCGTTCTCTTTTGCAAAGATGCTTTTGAAATGCTTCTTATGATACCCAAACAGCGTTGCACGCGCTGTGTTCCCCCTG
The DNA here is from genome assembly GCA_016932955.1 of Anaerolineales bacterium. The sequence continues at coordinate 12,818 of JAFGBV010000116.1, forward strand.
TTAGCCGACACATGATAGTATTAAATATATAGTCAAATAATGCATATAGAATCCCAATCCATATCCACATTCCACCAGGTAACCCTATTGTGTCGTAGAGTAGATCGGGGTACATTGTTTGTTTTTTTACCTTATGGTTTTGACGTCAAAAGACCATATATTGCTCGGTGATCTGTACCGCTGCCGCTATCCAATCTTGCAGTACCTGGCGTTTCGCCTAATACCACGCAAATTCCAGAAGCGAAATTACTTGCTATGAAGTCGACCGTTTTTCGCAATAGTGGCATGGAAGATGTAATATAAGGTGGGTCATGTTCCACTATTCCACTATGGTATTGCAGGGCACTTCCTCTCCACCCTAGAGAAAGAAAATTTTTCCATACCTCAACGCTCTCGTCATCATCTCTCCATGGATCAAGATTAAAGTCTCCCATGAGGAGTATAAGATCTTCTTGTAGGATGGACCCTGTCTCATTGCCTCCCAATAAAGCATTGCTAATCATTTGTGCCCGGCAAGCGGCATTGGTGCTTTGAGGGTGAAAATTCACTACATCGAATCTCGGGCCATTGAATAAGTGGACAGTTATGGCTGATACATTAAATCCATTATCACATCCCGGTATTTCGGTGATGGTCCTTGCATTATTGCACAATTGATTTTGAGAGCAGTTGGCAACCTCGCCAATGGCGCTTCGTACTCCAATGCATTCAAACTGATTGCGGGAGTTGCAAGATATTGTATAGTCGTCACCAAGCAATCTTCTGACTTGGGGTACCACTTGGGGGGCTGAACATACCTTGTTTGGATTTTTCTCGGTGATATTCTCACATTGCCATGGGGCTAATACTTCTTGGAGTGCGATAATATCGGGTTTGAGAATCTGTATATTTCGAGCAATGTTCTCCTCTACATCCTTATAGCACAGCTTGTTTAAGAGGCCCTGGCATCCAAGACTTAAGTTACCAACATTAGCGGTTAAAATAGAAAATGACTGTGGTGGTTCAGAAGGTATGTAAGAGTCTTCTATCCTTGGGTTAGTTTTAGATTTCATTAAGAAATAGGTTGTGCAGATTGTTGCTAGTATAAATAAAAGTAAATACCGTGAGTTTTTGTTATTTGAAAACTTGGTTCTTCTAGGTCGTTCCCGAATAAGTATTTTTGACACTCAACATTTCTCGGTATTTTTTTTGGTTTTACTAAACTAATGCTAAGCGATTGCGCATAAAACGTCAAGCATGAATTGCACCGAACTATTGCTTTGGAGTACAATCAAGCTTATGAATGCGATGGTGGTCTCTGTCCGCAGGTTGCCTGATGCGAACCGGATGAGTGTTACAGCGGCACTGATCGTGCTGACCTTTACCATGGCGCGCTATATTGAATTCCCAGTACAGGAATTTGGGGTCCAACTACCTGGCATTTACCTGTCAATTACGATCAGCGTACGCACCGTAACCAGTTTGCTGGCCGCGGGTCTCACGGCGGCGAGTGCTGATTGGCTTTTGCAAGACCATCCGGCGCTACAGGGCAAGCATGCTTTCCAATCTGTGATTCTACCCGCCCTCACAGCGCTGGTAATTAGTGTGCCGTTAAACCAGGTCAGCATGGGGCTATCGTGGTGGCTGGGCTTAGGTGCAGGTGGATTGCTGCTGATCCTGGTATTGATAGGTGAATATATCGTATTAGATCCAGAAAACGAACGCCACCCACTGGCAGTTGCGGGGCTATCTGCGGTTTCCTTTGCTTTGTTCTTGGTGCTTGCAGCTACCTTGCGCTCGGCTGAGGTTCGCCTGGTGATGATACTCCCAGCACTAACAATAGCTGCTTGGTTGGTGAGCATGCGCACGCTTCACTTGCGCTTGCATGGGGAGTGGGCGGTATATGAATCAGCAATCATTGCTTTGATCGTCGGACAGATTTGCGCAGCGGCTCATTATTGGCCGCTCTCCTCAATATCGTATGGTTTGCTGGTCCTGGGTCCTGCGTATGCCCTGGTCAGTCTGATAAATGGGATGATTGAGGATAAATCATGGCGCCAGTTGATCTGGGAACCGTGCTTGGCGCTGATGGTAGCCTGGGTTGTGGCGATTCTGGCGCGCTGAATGGGAGAAGTCGCATGACCTTGCACCCTGGTTTGCATCTCAAAACGCAGCACATGCGTCAGATGTTGGAAGATGTCAGCCAGCGCGCTCCGGAGGAGGCTTGCGGCATTATTGCGGGCAAGGGGGCAATTGTAGAGGTTGTTCTGACACTGACCAATTCCTTGCACAGCCCGGTGCGATTCCGCTTGGATGCTCAGGAACAACTAGATGCATTTAAGTGGCTCGAGCAGCAGGGACTGGAGATGCTGGGGGTTTATCATTCCCATCCAGGCGGGCCGCGATCTCCATCGCAGACGGATATTACAGAATATGCCTACCCCGGCACACTGATGCTGATCTGGGCGCCTGAGGAGGATGGGTGGGGGTGTCAAGGATATCTGCTCGAGGCTGGACGATTGAAGGAGATCCCACTTCTTATTTCCAGAACATGAACAAGATATTAAAGAGTGATAATTTATCCGAATTGGCGTAACTATTATTTATAGTATGGGTTAAAATATTTGCCTTGTGGTTTATTCACCTCGATTGAATGACTGAGCAGGAGGAAACGTGTTTGTTGTGAATGTTGTGGTTGCGATCCTTGCAGGATATTTGTTGGGCGCCCTGCCAATGGGTTATATCGTGCTGAAAGTTCTTAAACGCCAGGATATCACCGAAGTTGGTAGCGGTCGGACAGGCGGCACCAATGCGATGCGGGCTGGAGGGATTGGTTTGGGTTTGTTGACTGCAGCATTGGATATCCTGAAAGGTTACTCCGCTACGCTATTGGCACAAAAATTATTGCCCGGAGTATTTTGGGTACATATCCTGGCGGCTGCGGCGTCTGTATTGGGGCATAACTGGTCGCTGTGGTTATATTTGTGGAAGCGTCGTTTTTCTGCTGGCGCCGGTACTGGTCCCAATGTAGGCGCGGCGATGGGCTTTTGGCCGGGTGTGGGCCTGATTGCTATCCCGGTGGTGCTCTTCTTTGTGTTTGTGGTAGGTTATGCGTCGCTGGCTTCTCTAGTGGTCGCTCTGACGGTAGTGATCGTATTTTCTGTACGGGCCATCTGGCATGGGCAGCCTTGGGAGTATATTATCTATGGCGTAATCACCATGGCGGGGGTAATCTGGGCCCTTCGTCCCAATATCGAACGCTTGATCAAAGGAACCGAGCGCAGGGTGGGGATTTTTGCCAAGCACATCCGCTCACGAAAAAACCGGGTATCTACTGAGAACATTCAATCCTGATATTGATTTAGTCATTCTCGTCAAGCGGATCGTCATCTTCTTCGTTGTAATCTAAATTCCTCTGGGGTAGACTTCCAAAGAGCTGTCTATATAAGCCGCGCAGGTTGCGCTGGTGGAGTTCGCTCGCCAACCCGCCAATCAAGACGCGGCTTTTCCCGCATTCTTCCAGGGTAACTTCCTCCAGCATTTCAAGGGGGTACTTACGACGGGATGCCTTGCGGACTGCTTTGCGGATGGCTGAAAGATAAGCAAGGTTTTCCCGAACTGCCCCATCGATCTCGCCTCTGAGAATGATATCTCCGTGACCCGGTATGATGTTTTCCAATCCCATCTTGGAGATTCTTTTGAGCGACGCGACCATATCATCGATATCTCCATCCACTATATAAGGCAATGGCATAAAGGCGTCGCCTGCAAACAATACTCGATCCTCTTCAACCAGGATGCCGATATTATCGTCGCATGGCCCAGGCAAGGGTGACATGGTGAGTGTTTTCTTGCCCACGCGAAGGATAAGGGATATGTCATCAAAAGTCAAATGGGGCAAGACAATCTTAACTTTACGAAAGACAGTGTTCTGTCGACGCACTTCTTGTAGGGATGCCTGTCCCTGCGTTGCCAGGCGTTCTCTGCATCGTGTGTGGGCGATCACAGTCGCATGAGGGAAAAAACATGCCCCCCAGCTATGATCGGCATGATAATGTGTATAGATTACGTAACGAACCGGCAGACTTAATTCCTGCTCGATGAAGTTCCGTATCCCAAGGGTTTCTTCGGGTAAGGCCAAAGTATCGATCAGGACAGCCCAGTTTGGTCCAATCACTGCCCCAGCCGTGACCTGTGCATAAAGTTCGCTTTGGAAGTAATATACGTTTTCGGCGATACGTTCGCGTTGCATAATTGATATCCTGTCATCAGGTGATTGCGCCATAGGATAGCACAAATGCAATCTGAAATCAAGTGCCCCTCTGTCAATTTCTGGGCATAACAGTGCATCTTGCCTAGAAATGTGCCTAGAAATGTTGACGTAGCCTTAAAATCTGGATATAATGCGGCAACAATTGAGCAAGGAAACTTTCCGGGAAGAGTAAGCGTCTGGTGCGCTGCCAGAGAAGGTGAGGCCACAGGCTGTAAGCCCCCCTCAGCAAACCCCGCTGAATGTCGCCTGGAGTGAGGGCCGAAGAAAGAGCACATGCTCGAGTAGACCGGCACGGGTAAGCCCGTTATCGCGTAACCCTGATGGTAGTCGGGGGTTGAGTGCATCGGGTGATCATAACCCGATGAATGGAGGTGGTACCGCGGAAGCATTCCTTTCGTCCTCATGGATGAAAGGGTGTTTTTGTTTAATGCTGAGAGGTTGTGATGTCACTGTTCAAATCTTATGACCCCAGTACAGTGGAGGCCCGCTTACAAGCATTTTGGCAGGAGCAGGGTGTATATCGGTTTTCCCTGGATAGCAATCGACCAGTCTTTTCGATCGATACCCCTCCTCCAACAGTTTCGGGAAATTTACATCTTGGACATGTTTATTCTTACAGCCACACCGATTTCATTGCTCGTTTCTGGCGCATGAATGGACACAATGTCTATTACCCGATGGGTTTTGATGACAATGGGCTTCCCACAGAGCGCCTTGTGGAGAAGACACAAGGTGCTAAAGCAACGCAGGTCGGGCGGGGCAAATTCATCGCGCACTGTCTGCAGGCGAGCAAAGAAGCGGAACAAGACTACCGGCAGCTTTGGCAGCGCCTGGGATTATCGATTGATTGGCGCTACACCTATAGCACAATCGACGCCTCCGCGCGGGCAATTTCGCAACGTTCGTTCATCGATCTGTTTCGCAAGGGATTGGTTTATCGCCAAGAGGCGCCTGCCATCTGGTGCCCGGAATGTAACACGGCCATTGCCCAGGCTGACCTGAACGACCTGGAGCGCGAGAGCGAATTGATCACGCTCGCTTTCCATTTGGATCAAGACGATGTTTTGCCTATTGCCACCACGCGCCCAGAACTCTTGCCGGCTTGTGTGGCAGTTTTTGTCCATCCCGGTGACCATCGTTATGCGGCCTTTGTCGGTCGGCAGGCGCGTGTGCCGCTTTTTGACCGCCTTGTGCCAATTCTGGAGGATGCAGCGGCAGATCCGCAGAAAGGCACAGGGGTGGTCATGTGCTGCACATTTGGTGACACTACAGATGTTGCCTGGTGGCGGACTCACCAACTCGATTTGATCTCCGCAATTGGGCGGGATGGTCATATGACAACGGCGGCAGGTGAGTTTGCTGGATTGCCTGTACCGGAAGCCCGGCGCCAGATAAAAACTGTGCTGCGGGAGAAGGGGCTCTTCTTGGGCAGCCAGCCAACCACCCAATCCGTGCGCGTCCACGAACGCTGTGATACCCCAGTGGAGTACATCGTCGCTCATCAGTGGTTTATTCGTATTCTTGATTTCAAGCCGCAGTTATTGGAGGCGGGTGAGCGGGTTGCCTGGTATCCTGAGCACATGAAGGCGCGGTACATGGCCTGGGTAGAGAACCTGAATTGGGATTGGTGCCTTTCACGCCAGCGCTATTACGGAGTGCCTTTCCCGCTATGGTATTGTCAGTCGTGCGGCGCAGTGATGCTGGCGCAGGAAAATCACCTTCCTGTTAATCCGCTGGAGGATATGCCTGCAACTCCTTGTCTGGCATGTGGCAGCAACTCTTTCCTACCAGAAGAGGATGTGATGGATACTTGGGCTACCTCCTCGATGACCCCTCAGATCGCGGGGCGCTGGTTGGAAGATCCCGGCCTGTATGCCAAGGTGTTCCCATTCTCCTTGCGCCCGCAAGCACATGAGATCATCCGTACCTGGGCGTTCTACACCATATGCAAATCCCTGTACCATTTTGATGCTTTGCCGTGGGATAATGTGGTGATTTCCGGTTGGGGGTTGGCTGGAGAGGGGATGGGTAAGATCAGCAAGAGCCGCGGCGGTGGCCCGATGGCGCCCCTGGCGATGATTGAACGCTACTCTGCAGACGCGGTGCGCTATTGGGCGGCTAGCACAGGTTTGGGAAAAGACTCGCTGATCAGCGAAGAAAAGATCCAAATTGGAGCCAGATTAGTAACCAAAATATGGAACGTAGCCCGTTTTGTAGAGCGTTTTCTGCAGGAGTATAAACCAGTTGCCTCTTGGGATGGACTTTCTTTATCGCCTGCAGATCGCTGGATCCTTTCACGAACACAGAAGATCATCCGCCGCGCCAGCGCGCTGTTCCAGGAATTTGATTATGCTACTGCGAAAAGCGAGATTGAAGCATTCTTCTGGACTGAACTGACAGATAATTACCTGGAGATGTGCAAGCAGCGCTTGTATGCACAGCAGGGGCCAGGGTATGAGGCAGCGCGCTTCACGATACATCATATCTTACGGGCATTGGTCAAACTCTTTGCCCCATACTTGCCTTATGTAACAGAAGAAATTTACCAGGGGGTAGCCAGCTTGCAGGACGATGTTAATCGACCATCCCTGTCGGTACATCAATCGTACTGGCCCAAGGCGGATACCGATCTGGAAGATGCGCAGGCAGAAGCGCTGGGTATCATCCTGGTTGAGATTGCCACTCGGGTGCGCAGATACAAAAGCGAGCGAAATTTGCCCTTAGGGATGGCTTTATCGCGGGTAAAATTGGCGGTTGTGGATCCTGATCTGGTAGTGACTTTACAACTGGCTGAGGATGATCTGAAAAGCATCACCCGCGCGGATCAGGTATTGGTCTTTCTGGGGACAGCAAAGCCTGGGCAGTCAGGTCGAGGTTTAGCAGAACTTGAGATTGAAGCATAGATCACACTTCGCGATTTGATCTGCGAATTGATACAGGAGAACCGAATGGCTGAATATATGTTACCGAAAGCATACGATTTCAATTCCACCGAGCAGCGCATCTATCAGATGTGGGAAACAGGTGGGTACTTCAAGCCTCGCAATGATCCGAACCAGGATGGCTTTGATCCCACGATCAAACCTTACGTGATCTCCATCCCGCCACCGAACGTCACCGGTGAATTACACCTGGGACATGCCATGTTCGTTTCCATGGAGGATCTGATGATCCGCTATCATCGCATGAAGGGCATCCCCACCTTGTGGGTTCCTGGGGTAGATCATGCAGGCATTGCCACACAGTTGCAAGTGGAGAAGATGTTGGCGAAGGAGGGCCTGGAGCGAGAGCAGATCGGGCGTGAGGAGTTTCTCCGCCGCACCTGGGCATGGAAGGCCAGGTATGGCGGGATCATTACGAACCAGATCCGCCGCCTGGGGGCTTCCTGTGATTGGAGCCGCGAACGTTTCACCTTGGATGACGGCCTCTCGCGCGCGGTACGCGAGGCTTTTGTGCGCCTGTATGAGAAAGGATTGATCTACCGTGGACCGCGCCTGATCAACTGGTCGCCGGGTTTGCGCACGGCTGTATCGGATCTGGAAGTTGAATACACCGAAGAGCCAGGGAAGCTTTATTACTTCAAGTATATGTTAGCTGGCTCAGAAGAATTCATTGCTGTTGCTACCACTCGTCCCGAAACCATTCTGGGCGATACGGCGGTTGCGGTACACCCTGAGGATCCCCGCTATCAGCAATTCGTAGGTCGTAAAGTTATTGTACCCATCTTGGGGCGTGAAATCCCGGTGATTGCGGATGATTATGTGGATCGTGAGTTTGGGACGGGTGCATTGAAGATTACCCCTGGTCATGATCCCAATGACTATGAGATTGGACTGCGCCATAACCTGGATGTGATCTCTGTGCTAGACGATGCAGCGCGCATCAACCAGAATGGAGGCCCCTACCAGGGCCAGGATCGTTTTGAGTGTCGCAAGAATCTGTGGCAAGATATGTACGCTGCCGGGCTGGTGGTCAAGGAAGAGCCATACACCCTGAATGTGCCGCGCTCTCAGCGAGGCGGTGAGATCATTGAGCCAATGGTATCCACCCAGTGGTTCGTCCGTATTCAGCCGTTGGCCGAAGCCGCTCTGGAGGTAGTGCGTAACGGGCAGATCAAGATTGTGCCGGAACGGTTCACCAAAGTTTATTACAACTGGCTGGAGAATATTGAAGACTGGTGTATATCCCGCCAGCTCTGGTGGGGACATCGTATCCCGGTGTGGTATTGCGCTGATTGTAAGGAGATGACGGTTGCCCGCCAGGATCCCGATCACTGTGCTCATTGTGGTAGCGCAAACATCGAGCAGGATCCTGACGTGCTGGACACCTGGTTCTCTTCGGGGCTGTGGCCATTTTCGACATTGGGCTGGCCTGCAGAGACGCCTGATTACAAATACTTTTACCCCACCACGATGATGGAGACCGGGTACGATATCCTCTTCTTCTGGGTAGCGCGCATGATCATGTCAGGTTTGGAATACACAGGAAAGATCCCATTTGAAGTGATCTATTTACATGGCCTGATCCGTGATGAACACGGGCGGAAGATGAGCAAGAGTTATGGAAATGTGATCGATCCTTTGGTGACGATGGAAAAATATGGCACAGATGCCTTGCGCTTCACATTGCTGGTTGGCTCAACCCCTGGCAATGATATGAGCCTGAGCGAAAAAAAGGTGGAGGCCAACCGCAATTTTGCGAACAAACTCTGGAATGCCGCCCGTCTGATCATCAGCTCAATCCCCCAGGCCCCCATTGCACCGCAGGAAAAGCCATCTTGGACGCTTGCGGATGCCTTTGTGTTTGCTCGCCTCAAGGCTCTCACTCGTGGTGTGGAGGGGTTATTCCAGAACTACCAATACGGCGAAGCAGGGCGTCAGATCTATGAATTCTTCTGGAGCGAGTTTGCAGATTGGTACCTGGAGATTGCAAAGCTGCAAATTGCCGAGGGCGGCGACCGGGCTTTTTATACGGTTGATCTGATGGTGAGAGTGATGGATTACTGCCTGCGTATGCTTCATCCATTCACACCATTCGTCACGGAGGAAATATGGGGGCATCTTAAACAGGCTGCGCAGGCGCATTCCGCCCGCCTGATCCCGCAGGATGGAGATTGGGCAGAGGCGCTCATCATTGCTCGCTGGCCCGAGCCGCTGGATGACGAGGGCTGGGAAGCTGAGAATGTGGCTAATTTTAATTTGATACAGGAGATCGTGCGCACCATCCGCAACCTGCGCTCCGAGAAAAACGTCAAACCCGGTCAGCGAATCCCGGCAATGCTGGTGTGCTCACACGAGATGGCGCATACTTTGCAGCACGAAGCAAGTGTGATCGCCGCCCTGGCATACCTGAACTTGGATGAAGTAACCATCGTCGCAAGCGACAATAGCGCTTTTCCCAAGCCTGAGGGACATATCGCGCTGGTCGCTGGACCGGTGACGATCTATCTGCCTCTGGCTGGATTGGTCAATCTAGAAGAGGAGTTCGCCCGATTAACAAAAGCTCTGGAAGAGACCCAAAGCCAGATACACCGCCTGGAAAGCTTGTTAGCCAGCTCGTTTGCGCAGAAAGCCCCTGCGGCGGTAGTGGAAAAGGAACGCGAAAAACTGGCAGGCTACCTGGAGAGCGCTGAGAAATTGCGCGCCCAGTTGGCTGCGATCCAATAGCTTCCAGACTTGAAATCCGATAATTTCCAAAGAACGGCCTCAATGGCCGTTCTATTGTTTGTCGGCATGTTCGAAGTCATCGTCAACTGGCAGCCCTTCCTGGCGCATGATCTTCAGAGCATTCGTAGTTGGGCAAGGACCGGATCGTAAGGTGTAATCAAAGGTCAATTTGCCATCCGCCACGCTATCGCGGAAGTGGTAATTCTTCACCTGTTCGCTTTCCTCAGCCAGGGCAGCCAACTGTAGATCGTGGGTGGCGATCAGCCCTGCTCCATTTGCCCCGATCAAAGCCCTGGTGAATGCCCGGCTGCCGACCAATCTCTCGCGGTTGTTGGTGCCGCGAAAGATCTCGTCAATCATGTAGAGCAATGGCAACGCATTTTGCCCTTGTAGGGACTCAAGCAGACTTTTCAGGCATTTTACTTCCGCATAAAAATAGGAGAAACCATCCGTAATGGAGTCGCTGATGTGGATGCAACTGTGCAACCGGAAGGGCAAGGAGACCAGGTTGGCGGCACTCACCGGACCACCGGCATAAGCCAGGCAAAGGTTGATCCCTACGGTTTTGATCAGAGTGCTTTTCCCTGCCATGTTGGAGCCAGTGATGACCGCTACTTCGCCCAGGGAGGGGATGGTGAAATCGTTGGTGACCCTGTGGTCTGGGGGAATGAGAGGGTGCCCTAACTCCCGGGCGTGGAAGGGCGGGTTGGCTGATGAAGTAATCGTTGGAAAGCAATAATCCGGATTGAGGTCAGCAAAATTGGCCAGCGAGCACAGCGCATCCAGTTCCGCCCAGGTGTTCACCCAGCCCGGGAAGCAATGGGCGGCTTGCTCACGATAGCTGGCTGCCAGCAGGCTGAAAATGATATCCCAAGGGAGAATGATGTTCAACAGCAGCCCGAGGATTGGGTTCGAGCGTAGCCCGACCGCGGTGGTGATCCATTTCACCTGCCGTATTTGGCGAGAGGGGAGATATTGCGGGTTCGTGAAGGGAGCACAAAGCAGTGCCAGGTGAGGGTAATCATGGTAGTCGAAGTCTTCCAGGTATGCCAGCAACCGGCGAAATTTATCCAACTCGGCATCCAGCTCAACGATGGAGTTCAGGAATTTTCCTGCCATCCCCGCGCCAAAAGCAAAGATTACCAGCATCAGGATGGAAGAGAAAGGCCAAAAGGCAGCGAGAGTGCCGCGAACATTCAACCAAAAAAGGATGAAATTGAGTATTGCCAGTGGGATGCCCAAAAGAAGAAGTGCTTGCAGGGGATGCTTTGCTACCGGTATATTTAACCAGGCTAGCATGCGCTCGCCGCACAATTGCTCTTTGGACACCAGGCGCAAGATAAGCAGCAGCCGTTCCCGAAAACGACGTAGGGCTGCTAATTCCTTGACGATCTCTTGCCGGCGGTGAGTTTCTTCTGGGTTGGGGACGGAGAGTGTCAACCATGATGCCAGCCTTTGGCTGCCGTCTTGCGAGATGCAAAAATCTATCAGATGCTGCAGCGAGCGCGGGCCAGTGAGGTCTAAATCAAGTTCCAGGGCTGTCCGGGTATCTAACGATGACCGTTGTGCGAGATAAGTTATATGTTCCCAGTCGAGTGTCATCCGTGCCAGTTGACTGGCGCGCAACTCCCTCAGGATCTGAAACCTCTGCATCCAGCCATCCAGGCGGCGGTGAAATCCGACGGCTATCGAGAAAGTGAGCAACGCTGCCATGATGATGATAACCGGATAGGGGGCTGGCAATTGCGCAGCAGCATACCAGCTTGCGGCTAGCCCAATAGAAAAAACCACTAGCCTAAGCCAGACGAAGCGTCGCTCGTAGGATGTCAGGCGCTGGGCATGGCGGTTGAGACCGATGATTTGAGCTTCCAGCTCTGACTGTCGCTTCATGCGACTTTCAGAGCGCTTGTTGGGGTATTCTGGCATCAATCCCGATTCCTTTCTTATCCCAATATACCCTGCTTGAGCAGCAAGAAACCAAACACAATCAGGATCAGGATGCTGGCGAGGGTTAGCCAGTGTACCAGCCGAGGACCGAAACGCCGAGCTTGGTGCAGCAATGCGGCAATACCCAGCATCCCACCAACAAACAGGCCGTAGAAGGAAACAACAAAAACCAACCCGTGCCAAAACGATTCACGCAGCGCAGAAAGCAACAGCGGCCCATTAACCAAAGACCAGAACAAGTAGGGTCCTGGGCTGAGAAAGTTCATCAACACCGCTTTACCCAGGTTTCCGCTAAAGGATGCGTGATCAGATTCTGATAAGCTGCTTCCCTTTCGCCACTGTCGCCACAATCCCCAGGCCAGATAGAGAACAAAAAGACCACCAGCAACGCCGATCAAGCGCAGTGCTAGAGGTGGAAGCTGATCCAACACCAATAAGATAATCGGGACGATAATGCCATCACTGAGCAATGGCGCCAGAGCTACTTTTGCGCCTTTCTTCCAGCCACCGCCCAGGGATTGGTTGATCAGATAGGCTAACAATGGGCCGGGCGATACGGAAGCGGTGAGGCCGAGGGCTGCGCCTTGGATGAGGTATGCGAACATGTAAAAGTCTCCAAGAAAGATCAATCCTTTGTTGTTAAATGCCCTGTTCCTGGATCGGGACGTAGGCCGTGTCTCTGTGGCGGATCTGTTTAACCGTTGTGCGGCTTCGCAGCCAGAGCCAGATGGTTTGCACAGCCGTGCTGAACACAAACGAGGCCAGCCCGATATATAATCCGGTCGTCTTACCCCAGGCTACGCCTGCAATCAGGGTGGATACATTTGTTACCATGTATACTACCACGGCTTCGGTGATCACCCTGGTATGCCTGCTTTGTAAGATTACACCCTGATACCAGGATTGCAATGTGGCGAGAAGAGGCATCGGCAGGGTGATCCAAACCCCCACTCGCGCCATCTGTGCGAGATCCGGTTGCAAGCCAGATACACTGATAAACCAAAGGCTTGCCAGGGGGGTGACTGCCACCAGGAATTGGAAGAATGTGGCGCCGCTGCCCAGGCGCTGCGCAAACCGCCACAGGTTGGCGGCTGAATGTGGCTCATCGAGCAATGCGACGACAACCTCATTATACGCAATTCCCAAACTACGCATTAGAAATGTGATTCCTGTGACCACAGGCCACACGGCCAATGACTCAAGGGCTAATGGCATACGCCCCAGCGCAGCGCTGCCGATTGGCTGGACGAGGAGCGTTAGCAGAGAGGTCATCGCCAGAGGAATGTAAAAGGCCAGGAATGAGTGCAGGGTCAGGGCAGGCTCTACCGGAGGGGCAGCGATCACTTGCCTGTGTAGCACCGGACGCACGACCAGGCCAACATAGATTGCCTCAGCGATCACGCCGGCGACCACTGCACTGGTTGCCACCAGGATGCCTGGCGCTTTGCCTGTGGTGTAACCGATTGCCAGCACCAGCAGATCTGTGCTCAACCGGATCAATGTGCCCACACTCACTTTTTTCGAGTGACCAAAACGGATCAGCACCCCTTGGTGGAAGCGCCGGTAAGCGATAGACCACGTCCAAGGCGTCATCACCATCAAGCCAAGACGAGCTGGCTCGATGATCTCGGGCGGTGCGCCAAGCAGATCGCGTGCGACCAGGGTATATAGTGGAGTAAAGGCTATCAGGATATGAATAGCGGTGATTGTCGCGCTGGCGATCATCATATACCGCCAAACCCGCCGGTACGAAGCCCAATCTTTGCTCAGGGCAGTAGAGGCTGCCAGCAGCATAATGATCGGCGATTCGATAATCAATGCTAATGGGAAGACGATCCCACCGTAGGCTGCAAGATGGATTTTGGGATCTGGCAGGCGGGCAACAATGGCACTCAGTGCGGGGGTTTCTGCGCCCATCAGCATCCACGAGGCCGCCAGCGGCCACCAGGTGTGGATGATGCGCTTGATGGACAGTGCTTCTTTGTTTTGACCGCCCGAATTCAGAACGTCTTTAGTTACAGTAGATGCGGGGGCGGACTTTTGCATGGGTCTGCAGGCAGGGGTGGGGAACCAAACAGTGTGAATAAGCGTTTTGTGTAGTATACACTTCAAGTGCTTGCTTGAGTTAATCAATTTATGAGTGTTGGCTTCACCTGCTAAATGGGTTTGAAATTGGGGTAAAATCTTAATATGCACGATGATGCTCCTTTTAATCCGCCACAATATCTACCCAATGCAGTCCCCGAATCATCTATCTTTGAGCAGCCTGACGCTCTAGAATCTGAAATAGGCTACCTTCTTTCTAGCAGCCAGCCCGGCGATATTCAGGCTTTGGAGTTGTTGATCCATTATTACGCCCCGCATGTGCAGCGGCTGGCGCGGATGCTGCTATCGGATAGGGATGGGTCTTTGCCAGGGCAGGAAATTGTTTTTGCTGTGACTCGGGATATATTGGTCGAAGCCGGTAATCAAATTGCGGCGTTTCGGGGTGAGCTGAGTGTACGTACCTGGCTGTTTGGGATTGCCCTCCGCCAAATAAAGAGCTGGCAAGCAACGATGCGCTTGCCCTGGTACAAACCAGGACGCGATAAACCAAGGCGGGTTGCCGGAAATGTTGAGCTGGACACCCATCCGCGCTTTTTGGCATTTGTGGATGCTTTGCCAGAAAGGCAGCGACTGCCCTTTTTGTTACGCCATGCCAGGGACCTCCCCAGGGAGGCCGATAAGCCTATTGAGGGGAGCACCCATTCACGCTTGCTGGCATGTGTGGACGCCATGCCATACAGGCTACGTTTGCCTTTTTTATTGCACTACGGAAGCGAGCTATCGGTGGGGGATGTTGCTCTTCTATTGAACTGTGATCGAGAGGGGGTAAGCCGTCTGCTATCACAAGGACGTGATCGCTTCCTCAGCCAGCAGGGAAAAATCCATATTCATAAACTTCTCAATAGCTCGCTGGATAACATCCTGGCAGGCGATCTGACTGCAGAAGAACAGATAGAAAAGCACTTGGCCGATTGCCAGATATGTGAATCCTATGCCGATAATTTGCGTACTCTGGTGAATGAAGTGAAAACTGCCTTACAAAGCCGGTGGCCTTTGCTAGAGCCATCCCCTCTTTCCCGAGAGGCGCTGCTACGGGCAGTGCGGACGGAAGAGAAACCTGCCGTCCATCGCCGTATACTCAGCGGGGCGCGCCAGGCGGCGTGGGTAAGCGCTCTCTTGCTGGTATTTTCCGGGATAGCCGTGATGATGATGCGCAATGAGGCCGTGGATGTGAATCCCATCAAAACCCCTACAATGACCCTGGTACCTGGCGCACCGTTAATGGAGCCTCCTACAGCCTCGACAGACACGGATACCTCCGTTGAAGAGCAGATCAGCTTTGAACCAGTAATTTCTGGAGATGGGCGCTGGCTGATATTCTCTTCTACGATAGCATTGACAGGCGAGGCACAATCCGCAGGCGACTATCACCTGTATTTAGTTGACCGGCAGGAAGGAACGCTGCACCGCCTCCCGATCATGGGTGTCCCCTCGGATTTTTCTTGGCCTGGTTATTTGCCTACAGTATCTGATGATGCGCGCTGGATTGCGTACAGCGCCCAGCGGGAGAGCGAATCTGGAACTGCTTGCCCCGTAGATACATATTTATTTACTCAAACAGATGCTCCTCTTGAAGGATGCCGGCAGATTTTCCTCTACGATCGAGAATCTGGCTTAACAGAACAAATCACCCAGGGGTTGGGCGGGATGCCCGCCAACGGGCACAGCTATTCCCCGGCTATTTCAGGAGATGGGCGTTGGCTGGCTTTTTGGTCGATGGCAAGTAACCTGGTGGAGGGCGATACCGAAACTTGTGGCGAATCTGACGCCAACTGCGTGGATTTGTTTCTCTTTGATTGCGAACAAAATAATCTGCTGCGCGTCCCGGTTGGAAGGCAATATAGTTGGGAGTTTGGCATCTTAATTCAGCCGGTTTCCATTTCTCGAGATGGGCGGTTGATGGCATTTCCAGTGTTGGCAGAAGATCGCCTGGGGCAGGAATTGGAATTCCAAAGCCCGATTGAAGCTATCCTCTATGATCGGGAGGCCGGTACATTCGTTGAGATTGACCTTACTCAAGACGGGAAGCGCGGCGATGGGGAGTCTTTTGCCCCAGTGATCTCAGCAGATGGGAGTACGGTCGCTTTTGCCTCCGCTTCCACCAACTTGGTTCCTGCGGACGACAATGTGCTGGTAGATGTTTTTGTGAGGGCGCTGGACACGAACCAGGTGGAGTTGGTCAGTATTAATTGGAAAGGGGAACAGGGGAATGGAGAAAGCGGGGTGATTTCCCCGGAAATGCATCGCAATAGCTGGGGCACCAGTATGGCAATTTCAACGGATGGTCAGGTGGTCGCTTATTTTTCTATGGCAACGAACCTGGATGTGGAGCAGGAGGGGAATTGTCGAGTTTCTGGTGAAGCTTATTGCTATGCCGTCTATGTTCATGATCGCCAATCTCACACAACCCGCCAGGTATCGGTTATCCAAGAACCAGGGCTACATCTATTTCTTAGTATATCTGGGGATGGTGAGTGGCTCAGCTATTCCAGGATTATGAGCACGGGTGATGATGAAGGACAGGTCATTTTTGATGTGTACCTTTATAACCGTGGATTTCATTGGTCTTCGAATTTGACAGGTTGGCATGGTAGCAAGGATCGCGATCGCTGGTCATTGGCGGCAGTGCTGGATGTGGGCAGCCGATATTTACGCCGGCTTGCCTATTCCCCTGCTGGCAGCCAATATGCTGTTGCTTCGGGTAGTGTTCCAATCCAGATATGGATTGTCGATAATGGATATATGAGCACCATGTTCGAAGCGAAGGAGGAAGACGGAAGCATCACCAGCCTGACATATTCCCCGGACGGTCGCTGGCTTGCCTGTGGGACGCAAGCGGGCAGCGTTTTGATCTGGAGTATCCTGGACAAGCGATTGTTATATGATTTGGGAAATTCCCCCGGCGCGGTCAACACCGTATTGTTCTCGCCGGATGGCAGCCAATTTCTGGCAAGCACTTCGGATATGTTGAGGATTTGGCAGATTGAGGAAGCGGAAAGTTCTTATGGAAGGGTCTCCTCAACGAGATTATTACACGTGGCGGAGATTATTTATGAACCAGGCTCAGTAAATCAAGTGGCGCTGGCTCCCACAGGAAATCTGATCGCCCTGGGCGGAAATGATGGCACGGTGCGGTTGATGCAGATTCCTTCTGGGTTGGTGGTGGCGCGCCTCGGCGGTCACCAGGCAGGGGTAGCAGCGGTTGCTTTCTCGCCGGATGGCAGCCTTTTGGCAGCTCGCTCAAGGGAAGGGGTCATTCAGATTTGGCAGGTGGGGTGGCGAGGTTTTGGTGCGCTGGATGTGAGGCATAATCGCTCTCTGTACTACGATGGTTGGCTTGGAGATCTGTTGTTCTCTCCGGATGGTCGTTGGCTGGCATCTGGGACCATTTTTCAAGGCCCGCGCTTGTGGGACATTCAATCTGGTGCATTGATGGATATCGGCGCAGGTGTGGACTGGAGCAGCATGATCTATGGATTGGCATTTGACCCCTCGGGACAAAGCCTGGTGATAACAGATGGTCAACAAGTAGCGGTTTGGAGTTCCACAAATAGCTTATTAAGACCTTTGTTCTTTGAGATACCTGCCGCAGGTGAAACGGTGGTGACCAATAATCAATTGATCATGCCCAGCGGGGACAATTGGTACTATCCACTCCAGAGCTTATCTATTTTTGAGGCTGCCCGGCAAGGAACGGTAAACCTATGGGTGCCAATCCGCTTGCCAGTGGGGGCAGTGTTCCAGGACGCGGTTTTCACCGAGCGGCGGGGTAACGTTGTGCTGCATTATCGCATCCAGGGGCCAGGACATGAGGCAAACTTATATATCTTGGAAAGTGATGTGAATTCTGCTTCGGCGCTGCCAGTGATGATCGGCCAGGGGGCGACGGTGAACGGGGAAAGTATAGGGCTGGAGCGCGCAGAATATGTGCAAGGTGACTGGGTCACGAGCCCTTTCCCCAGTACACTTGAGAGGACTGTTGCCTGGGATTGGAATGCGGAATTACCCTCCTTGCGCCTGCGCTGGCAATCGGGAACAACATTGATCCATATCTATTACCAGCCAGACGATATATTGGCGGGTGATTCACTGGATGCGGTTGCTCTGGATAGTGTTTCTGGAGACTATACTTTTGAAGACCAGTCTGCTCCGCGGGGCAAAGAAGAAGAACCAGCGGGCCAGAGTATGTCATTTCTCCCAACCTATCTTTTCATTGAGGATTTACTGCAGATTGCTCGCAGTATGCAAGCCTGGCGCAGCGGAGATCCACTTTTTTACCCGGCAACGGCATCTGGCATCTATATTGTGCAGCCTGGAGATACCTGTTCTGGAATCGCCTCGCGCTTTGGGCTGGAAATCTCAGACCTGGCGAGAATGAACGACTTAGCCCCATCCTGTGAATTGATCTATGCCGGCCAGCCTTTTCAAATACATTGGTCTCCGGATTTTTCCGCATTGATCCAGAGGGACTTGAATTGTGACGGCGAGGCAGAAGGCATCCTTGAGCTACCGGGTTCGACGGGAGTGCTGGTGTATGCCCTTACAGAAATGGGACTTTATCAGAAAGTCTGGTCATTCATCGTGGATGATATGGCTACCCAATCCGTGGAGGATCTCCGCTTGGTCGAGGTTGGAGCCTGCGAGACGTTTGTGCAGTTCACCACGCAGGCTGGGGAGAGTGAGGACTCGAGAGACGTTTGGATCTACCGTTGGGTGGATGGAGAGATGAGTCTGGTGCTTTCTGCGCCAGGGGCGGCTGAGTGGGAGGCAGGTTTGGATGGAAATAACACATCTTTGCTTGTGGTATGGATTTCCAGCCACGAGGGAGACAGTAGCTGCAGCCGGCATATAGCTCGATACCGATGGGATGGCGCTGTGTTGATAAATGAAGGGGAAGAAGTAGTAGAGCCGGTCTCATGTGTTAGTTCACCATAACGGGTCAAGCTTATGTTTAAGTGCTAACTGCCAATTGGCTCTCTGGGATTGGCCGTGGTGGGG
>JAFGBV010000117.1 GCA_016932955.1 Anaerolineales bacterium
CCCGTGCCGGTTACGATCAAGGATATTGCCAGAGAAGCGCAGGTTTCGCATTCCACGGTCTCGCGGGCTCTGAATGGCAGCCCACTCATCCCTGAGGCAACCGCGCGCCGCATCCGCCAAACTGCCAACCAACTGGGCTATTTGCCCAGCGCGGCTGCCCGTACTTTGAAGACCAACCGTTCCAAAGCCCTGGGGGTGATCATCCGCAACCTCGATGATCCTTTTTTTGGCGAAATTCTGCAGGGGATTGAGGAAGTAGCCCAGGCGAGTGGTTACAGCCTCTTCATGGCGGCTGTACAGCGTCGCCCACAATCAGAGCAGGCGATCGTTCGGGCAATGGTCGAGCGACGGGTGGACGGCGTGGTGATCTGCTCCACCCCGGTGAGCCCAGAGCAGAGCCGCCAGTTGGCTGCTGTTGGTGTTCCCATCGTGGTGGTCAACAACCAGGCTGTCGAAGAGTATCGCTACTCTATCTACCACGATGACGTGGATGGCATCCGGCAGCTCACCCGCCACCTGATTGGTCTGGGGCATCGTAAGATCGCTTACCTGGGTAACGCAATTGCCGGGCGCAGCACCTATGAACGGTTAGCAGGGTTCCATCAGGAGTTGGAGGCCTCTGGACTCTCCATTCCTATTGAGTATGTTCACCAGGTGCCTGGCGGCAGGCCCGAGGATGGGCTGGCAGGGCTGGAACATTTCCTTGCTCTGCCAGATCACCCGACTGCCTTGGTTTGTTACAACGATATGATGGCGATTGGCGTATTACAGGGATTGCAAATGGCGGGGGTGAGTGTCCCGCAGCAGGTATCCATTACCGGATTCGATAACATCATTTTCTCTGCTTATACCAATCCCCCGCTCACCACATTCGATCAACCCAAGCGCTCCATTGGCGCTGAAGCTGCGCGTCTCGTCCTGGGCTTACTCAACGAGGCTGGTGGTGCGCAAAGCACCAGCCCTAAAATCCAGATGTTGAAGGGCCGCTTGCTGGTGCGCGGCACCTCGGCTATCCCTGCAAGGTAGGTAAATTATGACGAACCTGACCTCCTCCAATCTTCAGTTCTACCCCCATTCTCTGGCGGCCCGAGAGGGTATGCAGTTTGGGCTTGCTCAGACAACAGCGGGCGACCGCCTGGCTATCCTGGCAGATTCTCCCCTGACTGGTTTTGAAGGCGAGCATACTGAACTAGCCGGGCGCTTCTTGCTCCTTTGCCCGCTCACAGCCGGTAATGCGGAATCCTTGCGCGCCCAACTGCCCTGGCTCTTGCCGCGTCCCCTCGGATTGAGCACCTCGGCGGGGATGGGTGACCGGATTGGCCTTGCTACACCCGGACACGTGCGCGCAACGCGCGCGGTTGGGGGATCTATTGCACCGATCTTTGCCCAGCAGTCGATCCGCGAGATGATGCGCACAAACCGCACCCCGCAGCAAGTGATGGACGATGCCACCTGGGGCATCTTCCAGGAAGGCTGGCAGGCCGGCGTGGGGGCAGATGCGGACCATCTCAAAACCCCAGCCGATATCGACGCCTGCCTGGCAGCTGGATTCACGTTCTTTACCTTTGACCCAGGTGCATACGTGGATAACCGCGCTGAGACTGCCAGCCTGGGCGAATTGCGCCAGTTGGCAGCTACACTGCCTGGTGAGATTCAGCCGCAGCAAAGCGGCCTGTTGGGTAAGAACTTTGATTTCGATGGTTTGCAACTAACGATCGATGAAGCCGCCTTGCTCAAGGCGGTGGTGAAATACGGCCGCGCGGTGGCGCATGTAGCCAGTATGTACCAGCACTTACAGCAAGCGGCTGGGGCACACCCCTATGAGCTGGAAGTCTCCGTAGACGAGACAGACCAGCCCACCTCGCATGCCGAGCATCTTTACATTGCCAGCGAATTAAAGCGCCTTGGTGTTCAATGGGTTAGCCTGGCGCCGCGCTATGTGGGGCGATTCGAGAAAGGCGTGGATTTTCTTGGCAGCTTGGTAGCTTTCGAGGCGGATTTTGCGGGGCACGCGGCGATTGCTCGCCACCTTGGACCGTACAAACTCAGTCTTCACTCAGGCTCGGATAAATTCAGTATTTATCCCATCGCGGCTCGCCTGACGGGCGGGCTGGTGCACCTCAAAACTGCCGGTACCAGTTACCTCGAAGCTCTGCGCACAATTGCCGCTGTGGAGCCTGATTTCATGCACCAGATTTACCTCTTCGCCTGTCAGCGTTATGAAGTTGACCGGGCATCATATCATGTTTCGGCGCAACTTGAGCGAGCCCCCTTGCCCGAGGCGGTGACAAGCTGGCCTGGCTTGCTGGACCACTTCGATGCGCGGCAGATCTTGCATGTTACCTTCGGGTCGCTGCTCACCGAACGATCTACCTCTGGGGAAATGCTGTTCTATGACCGCTTCATGTCTGTGTTGCGCGCCAACCGTGAGGCCTACGCTGCGAACCTGGAAAGTCACTTTGTGAAGCATTTACAACCGTTCAGCTAATGGAAATAGAGGGTTTCTTACGATGATTGCTTCCCTGGAAAAACTATATGATCTCTCTGGAAAGGTTGCCGTCGTCACCGGCGGCGCGGGTGTGCTTTGCACATCTATCTGCCAGGCGCTGGCTGGAGCCGGGGGTCAAGTAGCTGTACTTGACTTGAACGCGGATGCTGCTGAAGCCCTGGCTGCTGCGTTGCGCGCCAGTGGCGCCCAGGCAATCGGCGCTGCCTGCAACGTGCTTGACCGGGGGGAGGTTGAGGGCGCAGCAGGGGTTGTGCTGGCTAAGTTTGGTAAAGTGGATATCCTGATCAACGGTGCGGGTGGCAACAAGGCGCAGGCATCCACCAATGCGGAACAGCCTTTCTTTGATCTGCCCTCTGATGCGCTGCGCTGGGTCTTTGACTTGAACCTGATGGGGACGATCCTGCCCTGTCAGGTATTTGGCCGCCTGATGGCTGAGCAAAAACACGGCGTCATCCTGAACATTGCCTCGATGAACGCTATCCGCCCCCTCACCCGCATTCCAGCCTATTCTGCTGCCAAGGCAGGCGTCAGCAACTTCACCCAATGGCTGGCTGTTCACATGGCACAGGAGTATTCGCCAGAGATCCGCGTGAACGCCATCGCCCCAGGTTTCTTCCTCACCGAGCAGAACCGCTTCCTACTTACCGAGGCAGAGACGGGCGAGTTATCCCCGCGCGGGCAGACTATCCTGGCCCACACGCCCATGCGCCGTTTCGGCACGCCGGAGGATTTGGTCGGCGCGGTTCTGTGGCTGGTTTCTCCTGGCGCGGCTTTTGTCAGCGGCGTGCTTGTCCCTGTGGATGGCGGATTCTCGGCGTTCAGCGGAGTCTGATCATGATTGATGCACAAGCAATCGCCCCATCAGGTAGCCTGCTCGATGAGCAGCAGATCATCGACACCCTGAACCAGGGTTTGGAGGGGCGCTTCGCGAAGCAGAAGGTGCTGGTGCTCATTCCAGATCATACCCGCACGCTGCCGCTGCCTTTCTTGTTTCGCGCCCTGGTCGATATCCTGCACGAGGCAAGACAACTGGATTTTATGGTCGCGCTCGGCACACATCCGGCGCTTTCAGAGCAGGCCCTGGCACAGCTTATCGGCGCGACAGTTGAAGAGCGCCAGACCGCATTCAATCACGTCGGACTGCTGAACCATGCCTGGAAGGACCCCTCCGCCATAGCAACCATCGGTTTGTTGGATGGCGATGAGATCAAGGCGATTGCAGGGGAATTCTGGCACCCTACCCTGCCTGAAGAAGTCCCCATCCGCCTCAACAAGGCTGCCCTGGCATACGATCATATTCTGATCCTTGGCCCTACCTTCCCGCATGAGGTGGTCGGTTTCTCCGGCGGCGCAAAATATCTCTTCCCGGGCATCTCTGGGGAGGAAATGATCAATGCCACCCACTGGCTGGGGGCGCTGGCAGGTGTGGTCGGCACGATCGGCATCCAGAACACACCGGTGCGCAGGATGATTCACGCGGCAGCCAAACATCTCCCCACCCCTGTCACCCTGATCGCCCTGACGGTAGTGGGGCATGACCTGGCAGGGTTATTCGTTGGCGATCTCATTGAAGCCTGGAGCGCCTCAGTCGAACTCTCTGCCCGGTGCAATATCATCTGGAGCGCCAAGCCCTACCAACGGGTGCTCTCCTGCGCTCCACCGATGTACGATGAGCTGTGGACGGCTGCCAAGGCCATGTATAAGCTGGAACCGGCAGTCGCTACCGGCGGTGAGGTGGTCATTTTTGCGCCGCACCTGGCAGTCGTTAGCCAAGTACACGGCAAGTATATTGAGCAGGTCGGCTATCACATCCTGCCCTATTTTCTAGCCGATTGGGAGCGTTTCAAGCATATTCCACTGGGTGTGCTGGCGCACAGCACCCACCTGCGCGGGTCGGGCGTGATGGAAAATGGTGTTGAAAAGCCGAATGTGAAAGTTACCCTGGCGAGCAAGATTCCCGCTGAGGATTGTGCTCGATTGAACCTGGGCTACCTGGACCCTGCCGCGATCATCCCGAGCGATTGGCAGGGAGGCGAGGCTGAGGGAATACTTTATGTTCCCAAAGCCGGAGAAATGCTTTATCGAGTCAGGGCATAAATTAACCGATTATTGAGGAGACGAAACCATGGGCTATAAAATTGGCATTGTTGGTCTGGGTGTGATGGGTTATAACCTGGCTTTGAACATGGAGCGCAATGGCTTTCCGGTGGCGGGTTACGATCTGGACGCAGTGAAGACCAAAGCTTTCATGGCAAGCGGCGAGGCGGGGAAAAACCTGATCGGTGTGGACTCCCCTGCTGCGTTGATGGTGGTGCTGGAAAAACCGCGGCGCATCCTGATGATGGTTCCCGCTGGCGCGGCGGTCGATTCTGCGATTGCCCACCTTAAGCCACACCTCGAGGCGGGTGATATCCTGATCGATGGCGGAAACTCGCACTTCCTCGACACTGAACGCCGCAGTAGGGAACTCGCAGCAGAAGGCTTCAACTTTATTGGGATGGGCGTCTCAGGCGGTGAAGAAGGGGCTTTGTGGGGCCCGGCGATCATGCCGGGTGGGCAATACGCAGCCTGGGAAGCGCTGGCGCCTATTTTTCGAGCCATTGCTGCCAAGGCTGGAGATAGCCAGCCCTGCGTGGCGTATATGGGTCCGCGCGGCGCGGGACACTACGTCAAGATGGTGCACAATGGCATCGAGTACGGCGATATGCAGTTGATCGCAGAGATCTATGATGTACTCCATCGCGGCGCAGGCATTTCCAACGGCGCGCTGGCTGAGATCTTTGCCGAATGGAACGAATATGATCTGAAATCTTACCTGATCGAGATCACTGCCAATATCTTGTACTACCACGATCCAGATACTGGCCTCCCACTGGTGGACGTGATCCTCGACGAAGCCCAGCAAAAAGGCACTGGCAAATGGGCTTCGCAGAACGCACTGGATGTAGGCGCTCCCATACCGACCATCAACGCAGCCGTGGAGAGCCGCATCCTCTCCAGCCTGAAGACGCAGCGGGTGAAGGCGAGCAAGGTGGTCCACGGCCCGCAACCAGAATACAAGGGCGACCAGGAGCGCCTGATCCGTGCCGCGGGGGAGGCGCTCTACGCCAGCAAGATCACCTCTTATGCCCAGGGGCTGAGCCTGCTGCGCATCGCATCCAATGAATACCAATACGATCTGAACCTGAGCGAGATCGCCAGGATCTGGCGGGCAGGATGCATCATCCGCGCCGATCTGCTGGGTGATATTATGATTGCAACCCAGCGCGACCCGGCATTGGAGAATCTGCTGATGGATGAAGCCTTCCGCACGGCCGTGGAGGAACGCCAGGAGGACTGGCGCTTTGTGTTGCAAACTGCGATTGGTATGGGTATCCCTGTGCTGGCATTGAGCGCCTCGCTGGCATACTTTGATGCCTACCGCAGCGAACGCTTGCCGGCCAACGTGACCCAGGCGCAACGCGATTACTTTGGCGCTCATACCTACCGCAGGGTGGATCGTGAGGGTACCTTCCACACGAAATGGACACACGAACAACAAGCAAGATAAGGAGCACTCATGAAATACGGCTTGAACATTCTATCAAACGGCGCGATCGATTTTCTCTCCCTTGGCGCTCTGGTGCACCGCCTGGACCCCGGCATTATTCCCTTCCGCAAAGCAACGCAGTGCCAGATTCATGTCAGTGGCGGAGAATTCAACTGCGCTGCCAACCTATGCGATTGCTTTGGTCTGAAGACTGCTATCGCTACGGCGATGGTGGATTATCCCATTGGCGACCTGATCGCCGAGCGGGTGCGGGCGATGGGCGTGCAACCGTTCTATAAGCGCTTCAAACATAACGGCGTCAATGGCCCCAATATGGCTACGGTCTACAGCGACCACGGCTATGGTGTGCGCGCGCCGGTTGTGTTCTACAACCGTTCTAATGAGGCTGCAGCACAGCTTAAGCCGGGTGACTTTGACTGGAGGGCTATTTTGTCCAATGGTGTGCGTTGGTTCCACAGCGGCGGTATCTTTGCTGCCCTTTCCGAGACCACCGGAGAGGTGATTATCGAAGGCATGCGCGCAGCAAAATCTGCCGGGGCGGTAGTTTCCTTTGATTTGAACTACCGCGCCAAACTGTGGAACATCTGGGGCGGAAAAGAACGCGCCCAGGCAGCGATCCGCCGTATTGTGGAGAACGTGGATGTGCTGGTGGGCAACGAGGAAGACCTTCAGTTGGGGCTGGGCATTCCGGGTCCCGAAGCAGGTGGGCATTCGGGGCTTGACCCGAGCGCTTTTATCGGCATGATCGATCAGGTGGTGCAGAAATATCCTCAGATCAAGGTGGTTGCTACCACGCTGCGCGAAGTGCACTCCACCAACCGCCATTCGTGGGGTGCGGTGGCGTGGATTGACGGCCAGACTTGGTTTTCCCATACCTGCGAGCTGGATGTGTATGACCGCGTGGGGGGCGGGGATGGCTTTGCTTCGGGTCTTTTCTACGGGCTGCTCAACGGCGAGGAAGAGCAGGAGGCGGTGAACCTGGGCTGGGCGCACGGTGCCATGCTGACCACCTTCCCTGGCGATACCACCATGGCAACGCTGGAACAGGTGCGAGCGTTTGCTAGCGGCGGTTCAGCCCGCATCCAGCGCTGACGCTTTCACCATTTCGACGCAAGTATTTGAATGCAAGGATACAATTAGAGACAGCAAGTGGATATTTTATGAATGTGATGCACAAAGGAAGAGAAAACCATGGAGAAGATGGAGGCTTATGTATTCAAAGATGTTGGTAACCTTGTGTTGGAGGAAAAACCTATTTCCCATGTCAAGGACCCTGATGATGTGTTGCTCAAGGTCAGGGCTGTAGGCATCTGCGGCTCAGATCTGAAAATCATTGAAGGGAAGCACCACTTCAAGCCCAAAACACCCCCACACCTGCCAGCTGTCACGGAAATTCCCAGTGAGCCCATATCTTACTGGGAGAATTGCGCATGAAGAATAGAAAAGTGAAGATTGCAGTGATTGGAACAGGGCGCATGGGAAGCGTGCATGTCCAGAATATTGTCAGGCTCATCCCCGAAAGCGACCTGGCAGCGATCTGTGATATCCGGCTGGAGGTGGCACAGCCTGTGGCGGATGAGCTTGGCATCCAGCGCGTGGTGCGAGATTATCACGAGCTATTGAAAGACCAAAGCATCGAGGCCGTGCTGATCGCCACCAGTACCAATACACACGCATTCATTGTAAAGGATGTGGCTGCTGCCGGGAAACAGATCTTCTGTGAAAAACCGCTAGCGCTTGGCTTGGCGGAGATTGACGATCCATGTTATGTTGATGAAGTGCGCCAATTCGTGGAATGTGTTCGGGATGATAAGCCCACGCCGACAACTGGCGCTGATGGCCGTGCCGCGGTAGTGCTGGGTTACGCGGCGGGCAAATCTTTACATGAGAACCGCCCGGTAAAAGTGAGCGAGATTGGATAAGTCGGAGTATCGCTATCTAAACTGTATCCGCTGCGGGCTATGCTTGGCTGTTTGCCCTACGTACCGGGAACATCTCAGCGAGACGGCATCGCCGCGCGGGCGCGTTGCGCTGGCGCGCAAAGGCCTGGAGGGCGATCTGGAATTAAGCTCCAACCTGGCAGAGCAGATGTATGCTTGCTTTGATTGCCTGGCGTGCAACGATATCTGCCCGGTGGGCATCCACCCGGCTGACCTGGCGCTGGAGATGCGCGACCTGCAGGAGGAACGCAAGCCTGCTCGCTGGAAGAACACCTTGTTCGGGGGGCTGATCCGGCGCCCGGGACGGATGGAATGGGCCACATGGCCATTACGACTGTATGAGCGCTCAGGCCTGCGGCGGCTGGTTTACGCACTGGGGCTGAGTAGATTATTCCCCCGCCAATTGCGCGACCTAGAAGCCATGCTGCCACACCTGCCGCAACGTCCGCTGCGCAAGGTGCTGCCAGAAAAGACGCCTGCGATTGGCAAGAACCGCTACCGCATCGGTTTCTTCCTCGGCTGCGCCCAGAGCCTGATGTTTGCCGATGAGAGCGCGGCTACACTGCGGGTGCTGGCGCGTAATGGCTGCACGATCATCACGCCCAAAGAGACGGTCTGCTGCGGGATGCCTGCCCTGGGATACGGGAAGCCAGACCTGGTGCGAGAGCAGGCCCGCTTCAACATTACTCTCTTCGAGCAGGCGCAGGTGGAGGCGATTGTCACCGACTGTGCTACCTGCGGCTCTACGCTCAAAGATTACGGCAAGCTCCTCGCAGATGATCCAGCCTGGGCGGAGCGGGCAGCAGCTTTCAGCGCGAAAGTGCGCGATGTGAGCGAGTACCTGGCCGCTATCCCACTGGAGAAGCCGCAGGGTCGTATCGAAGGGCGTATCACCTACCACGACCCCTGCCACCTGCGCCGCGGCCAGGGGGTATGGAAGCAGCCCCGTGAGTTGCTGGGGTTGATCGACGGGCTGGAGTTCGTTGAGCTACCCGAAGCAGATTGGTGCTGCGGCTCAGCGGGTAGCCAGCTCATCACGCATTACGAGACTTCTCTCAAGGTGTTGAAGCGCAAGACTGATAACATCCGCAGCACGCAGGCAAACTATGTTGCTTCGGGATGCCCTGGCTGCCAGATGCAGTTGATCGCGGGAGTACGGCGGCAGGGGCTGGATGTGCAGGTGGTGCACCCGATTGCACTGCTGGACCAGGCCTACACGGCCTCGCCATCTCCTGATACGGGTAAAAAAAGGAGCAAGAGAAAATGATCGAGCAGCGCATTGTTGCACAACTTAAAAAGATGATTGGCAAAGACAATGTGCTTACCACACCCGAAGACCTGGCTGTTTACGGCTTCGACGGCACTTTTGAAGACCACCGCCCAGATCTGGTCGTCTTGCCGCTCACGACTGAGCAGGTGAGCCAGGTTGTGCAGGTGGCGGCGGCGGAAAACTTGCCGCTGGTGACGCGCGGGATGGGCTCAGGCCTGGCTGCTGCTACTGTGCCCTTCCAGGGGGGGATTGTGCTGACGATGACGCGCATGAACCATATCCTGGAGATTGACCAGGCTAACGCCACTGCCCATGTGGAGGCAGGGGCGGTCACGGCCGACCTGCAAGCCGCGGTGGAGAAAATGGGCCTGTTCTATCCCCCTGATCCATCCAGCAACCGGCACTCAACCATCGGCGGCAACATTGCTTGCAACGCGGGCGGCCCGCGCTGCTTGAAATACGGCGTGACCGGTGATTATGTGCTCGGCCTGACCGTTGTGCTGGCAGACGGGCGTATCCTGCGCACAGGCGGAAAGCTGATCAAAGATGTGGTGGGCTACGATCTGAAAGCCCTATTTACTGGCTCGGAAGGCACGCTGGGAGTGATCACAGAAGCCTTGCTGCGCCTGACAGCCAAACCGAAATATGCCCGCACGGCGCTGGTTGAGTTCCCGCGCCTGGGTGATGCCTCACGCACGGTAAACGCCATACTCTTGGCGGGGGTCGTACCGGCAACGCTGGAATTGATGGACGAGACTGCGATTGCCTGCATTGAGCAAGCCATGCACCTGGGATTGCCGCTGGATGTGGAAGCCATTTTGCTGATCGAGGCGGATGGCACAGATGAGGCCTCAGTGCAGCGCGAGGGCGAAGAGATCGCCAGGATCTGCGCAGACTGCGGGGCGCGGCAGGTGAAGTTTGCCAGGGATGATGCGGAACGCGCCAACCTGTGGCGGGCGCGACGCTCGGTTTCGGCGGCGCTGGCGCGCAGAGCACCGAACAAGCTGGGTGAGGATATCACCGTGCCACGCAGCGCGATCTCGGAGGCGGTGCGGCGCCTGAAGGCTATCAGCGTAAAATATGGCTTGCCGATTGTCATTTACGGGCACGCTGGGGATGGGAACCTGCATCCAAGCATCCTATTCGATAAACGAGACCCGGATCAATGGCACAGGGTGGAGCAGATGGTGGCTGAGGAGTTTACTCTGGCATTGGAATTGGGCGGAACGCTCTCAGGCGAGCACGGGGTTGGGGCGTTGAAACGCCCGTACATGGAAAAAGCCCTGGGTCCCCTTTCGCTGGAGGTCCAGAGACGAATTAAGGTTGCTCTTGACCCGGCCAATATTCTTAACCCCGGTAAGGTATTTCCAGAATCATAAATCATATCCAATTCTTACGTAATGTGACTTGAGTAGGGGATAAGAGCAAGGGGTTGTTTATCGTTCCCAAATGGGTATCTGCACCTGCCCTTAGCCTGGGTTGATAGGAGATCATCAACGGGGGAGTAAGCGA
>JAFGBV010000118.1 GCA_016932955.1 Anaerolineales bacterium
GTGTTCAACCCATCGGGCTGGATAGAGCCGCGCCAGCACCCCGAAAACGATGACCTGTATCTATTCGCTTACGGGCATGATTATCCGGGCTGTCTGGCTGATTTCTACCGCGTTTCGGGCCCGGTGCCGCTGGTGCCGCGCTGGATACTGGGCAACTGGTGGAGTCGCTATTGGACATATTCAGCTGATGAGCTGCTGGGCTTGATGGAGGCGTTCAAAGCCCATGAGGTGCCAATCTCAGTCTGTATTGTGGACATGGATTGGCACCTCACGGAGACGGGCAATGCTTCTTCCGGTTGGACGGGCTATACCTGGAACCGGGCTTTGTTCCCCGATCCGCCGGACTTTTTGGCCAAGCTGCATGGGCTGGGCCTGCGCACGGCGCTGAACTTGCACCCGGCGGATGGGGTTTGGCCGCACGAGGAGCAGTACGCAGATTTTGCTCGTCAGATGGGGATTGACCCGGAAACAAAGGAGCCGGTACCCTTCGATTGCAGCGATCGGCGCTTCATGGACAATTATTTTAAGCTATTGCACCATCCCTATGAGGCGATGGGAATCGATTTTTGGTGGCTGGATTGGCAGCAGGGGAAGCAAACGAAAATACCAGGCCTAGATCCCTTGTGGTGGCTGAATCATCTGCATTATTACGATTATGGCCGCGATGGAAAGCGCCGCCCGTTCATATTTTCCCGCTGGGGCGGGTTGGGAAACCATCGCTACCCGATCGGGTTTTCAGGCGATACGGTGGTTGGGTGGGATGCGCTGGAGTTCCAGCCGCCCTTTACCGCGACGGCTGCCAACGTGGGCTACGGCTGGTGGAGCCATGATATTGGCGGGCACATGGGCGGCATAGAGGACGATGAATGCTATACTCGCTGGGTGCAATATGGCGTTTTCAGCCCAATCTTGCGTTTGCACAGCACCAATAATTCTTTTCATGAGCGCCGGCCTTGGAGGCGCGGTCCGGCAGCCGAAAAGACCGCCAGTGCTGCCATGCGCCTGCGCCACCGTCTCATCCCGTATCTGTACAGCATGGCATGGCGCAATCATTATGGCGGGTTGC
Organism: Anaerolineales bacterium; assembly: GCA_016932955.1. The sequence continues at coordinate 1,067 of JAFGBV010000118.1, forward strand.
CGCTGGTGACGCCGATGTATTACACCCACCCGGAAGAGGAGAGCGCTTATCAGTGCTACCAGCAGTACTGGTTTGGCAGCGAGCTGATGGTTGCACCCTTTACCAGCCCTGCAAATGCAGAAACGAAGTTAAGCGCGCAACATGTATGGTTCCCGGACGGAGTCTGGTTTGATTTCTTCAGCGGGCAAGCCATCCCGGGTGGTAGGTGGCGCACAGTGTACGGCACGCTGGACGATATCCCGGTCTTTGCGCGCAGCGGGGCGATTGTGCCCCTCGCTCCAGAAGTCGGTTGGAGGGGTGTGGAAAACCCGCAGGAGCTGCACCTTCATATCTTCCCGGGCGCTTCGAACCGTTTCGTGCTGTATGAGGATGATGGGGCGACAACCCATTATCTCCAGGGGGCGTATGCCCTGACCGCTTTTGAGCTGGAGTGGAAGCCAGATCTGCTCTGCTTTACGATCCAGCCTGCACAGGGCGATCGCAAAGTGATCCTGCAGCAGCGCACTTATCATCTGTACCTGCGCGGTGTGGTGCAGCCCGAAGCGATCCGCTTGCAGGTGAATGGTGCGCCTATCGAGGCGAATTGGGATTACCAGACCCAATCTGAAACATTGACCATTAGCCCGCTGGCGATCCAAGCCGGGGATGTGCTGCAACTTGAGGTCAGCGCGCCAGCGCTGACTGCGCCCCGTGACCGTTCTGGGGAGATACTCCGCCAGTGGTTGAGCGGCTTCCGGCTGGATTCGTGGGTGAAGCAGGAGATTGCGCAAAAGTGGCCCCAGGTCCAGGCGGGCGAGGTTTCACTGCGCAGTTTTCGCAAGTTGAGCGATGCACAGCGCAGCGCCCTGGAGAGCCTGGGCGAGGTATAGCGGTCTCAGTCTTTGATCAGCCCGCCGTGGTAAATAAGCTCATACACCATCTCGCCCTGGAAGGTGATCCATTCTCTCCCCGTGAAGGAGGAGACATCCCCATGGCTCGTATCGTAGTATGTGTAAGGCCCAGCCTGGTGCTCGAAGCCGCCTAAAAAGCGACCCTCTTGGTACATCTTTGAAAGACTCTGCTGGATGACTGCGCCTGCCTGGGCTGCGCTGATCTGCTCAGGTTTGAGGATGTGCCCGTAATAGTTCATCGCCCAGACCGCGGCGTGCTGGTAATACACAACCTCCTCGCCGATAAAGTCGCTGCCGCCAAAATAGCTGTCGTGATAGGCCCAATCTCCTTCTGCGAATTGGAGATCGTGCGAACCCAGGCGATAAGGAAGCAGCTTTTGCCCGCCGCCAACATAGGTGGCAGCCTTGGCACGGAGGATAAAACCTTCCATTTGCGGGATGATCTTTGCCTGCATGTGCGCACCTCCGAGTCGTGTTTGTATTGGGGGATAGTATAGATCATATCGTTGAGACCATCAAGGCGGGTGTCATATTGTGCCAAATCCTTCCTTGTGCTATCATGGTAGGCGGAGTGGATGGTATGCGGCAGGTCAAGCGCCTTTTCTACCTGGTTTTGCTCAACGTGATCATTTCGGCAATCACCATTTGGGTGGTGCTGAACTTGTGGGAGCGTAACCATCCCCCAGAGACCAGTGTTTTCGCGACCGCCACCAGCGAGATTTCTCCCACGCCGCTGGTGCTGGTGGTGACGCCAACGCCAGCCGAGGGAGGGGAGCCTGAGGCGGAGATGCCGCTTGATACAGAAGCCGAACAGGGATCACCTGCCCCCACGTTGGTTCTGACGCCCTACCAGGTGAAATCGGGGGACACCTTAGGGACGATCGCCTTGGAGTTTGATGTCAGCGTAGCGGATATCCTGGCGGTGAATGATATCCCTGACGCGGATACGCTTTCCATTGGTCAGGTAATCTATATTCCACCAGGCCCGGTGCCGCAGCAGAGCAATACCCCTGCGCCAACGGGCACGATCACGCCCACACCCACCATCACCCCCACGCGCCGCCCGACTGCGGGACCATCCGCTACACTCACAGCGACCTCGCCTGGAGATGAGCCCAGGGTAGTGATCGCCAGCGTGACGGGGATGGGCAGCCTGGAAAGTGAGCGGGTCTTGTTGCAGCGTACAGGAGAAGGGCAGCTTTCACTTGCGGGTTGGCGCCTGACAGATGAGGATGGAAACACTTATCTATTCCCACAACTGACGCTTTACAAAGGCGGCGCGATCAACCTGAACACAAAAGCAGGGCAAGATACGGTTGTGGACCTGTTCTGGGGGTTGTCTGCACCGGTGTGGACTTCTGGTGAGACGGTTACATTAGTTGATGGGGTGGGGAATGTGCAAGCAACTTTCCTCATTCCCTGAGCCCTGCCCTGGTGGCGATATTTGAGGAGTGAGAGGATGCCCGATCTGTCAGAAAGCCTGCAAGGGAAAGATTTGGGTCACCTGCAAATCGTGGCGAGTTTGTGGGGCATTGCGCTGGAAGCGCCCGATGTACGTACTGCACTGCGGCGCCTGCGCGATGCCATGCTTGATCCCGAGCTGCTCGGCGAGACGATTGCCGAATTGCCGCCCCAGGCGCGCACGGCGCTGGCAGCTCTTCAGCAGGCAGATGGACGCATTCCATGGGCGCAATTCGTCCGCCGCTATGGGCCGCTGCGCGAGATGGGCGCGGCGAAACGTGACCGCGAAAAGCCTCATCTTGCTCCGCTATCGGCGGCGGAAGTGCTTTGGTATCGCGGCCTGGTCGCCAGAGCTTTCCTGGATGCACCTATGGGGATGCAGGAGTTTGCATATATCCCGGCTGATCTCATTGCCATAATGGCTCAGGTCGTGGAAACAGCCTTGAGTGTGCAGGCCGCGCTGGGGCGCCCGGCCACCGCCTCCGAGCGAATGCATGTTATCCCGGTTAATGACCAGATCCTTGACCACGCCACCACGCTGCTGGCTGCTTTGCGCTTGGGAATGCCCGCTGCTGCAGCGCCTCCCTTTCGTGGTGATAATCTCAGCAGATCTGTTGAGGGGTTAGGTGCAGAAAAATTACAACACTTGCTCCAGGCGGCAGGCTTGCTGGATGAGCACAATGTGCCGCTTGTTGAGCCGGCGCGTTCCTTTCTAGAGGCGCCTCGCGGTGATGCGCTGGCGATGTTGGTGAGGGCTTGGGTGGGGAGCGCAACGTTCAACGACTTGCGCCTGACGTCAGGCTTGCGGGCGGAAGGGGAGTGGGTGAATGATCCGCTTGCCACGCGGCGCAAGGTGCTGGATTTTCTATCCGGTTTGCCAGAGGGGGTGTGGTGGAGCCTGCCGGCGTTTATCTCGGCAGTGCAGCAGAACCAGCCTGATTTCCAACGGATGGCTGGCGATTACGACTCGTGGTTCATCCGCGATGTGCAGCGCAACGAATTCTTACGCGGTTTTGAGCATTGGTATGAAGTGGAAGGGGCGTTGTTGCGCTTTTTAATCTGTGGACCGCTGCATTGGCTGGGAATTTGCGAGCTGGCTGCGCCAGAAGAGGGCGCTGGCGTGGCTGCCTTCCGCTATTCTGTTTGGGCGCCTGCATTGCTGCAGGGGCAGGCGCCTCTCGGATTGCTTGCGGAAGATGCGCAGGTGAAGGCGAGCTCGGACGCGCGCCTGCTGGTGCCGCGACTGGCGCCGCGTTCTGTGCGTTACCAACTGGCGCGCTTTGCGGAATGGGAGAAGGAAATGCCAGATGGTTACCGCTACAGGCTGACGGCTACCTCGTTGCAGCGAGCCCGCCAGCAGGGATTGACGGTGGGGCAGTTGCAGGGCTTGCTGCGCCGTCATGCGGTGACGGTTCCACCCAGCCTGGCGCGGGCGCTGGAACGCTGGGAAAAGCAGGGTGGTGCCGCTCGCCTGGAGCAGGTATTGGTTTTGCGAGTGACTTCTCCAGAGGTGCTACAGGCTTTGCGCAGTTCACGCGCAGCCCGTTACTTGGGTGAGCCATTAGGTCCGGCGTCAGTGATCGTCAAAGGGGGTGCTAGCGAGAAGGTGATGGCGGTCCTGGCTGAATTGGGCTACCTGGGGGAATCACTCTTGGCCGAGCCTGATGTGGATTGAGTTTTCCACAAAATCTCTCCTGGGTCTCCATAATATCTCCACAATTGGTTGGCATACTTGGATTATGTGAAGTTCAAACAATTTCTTTTGTGGAGGTTCCTATGTCTCGTACGACATCCATTCTTTTACGTATCCTGTTGGGGGTGGTCATCATCGGTGTGCTGGTGGCAGCGGGCGTGCTAATTTACCGCGCCGGATATGGGGTGGGCTATCGTGCTGGCTCCTCTGGCGGGGAAGATGGTGCACTCGGCTGGCCATTCTTTGGCTTTTGGCGCGGTAACCTGCCGGACACCGAAGATGGGACAGCGCCAAATTACCCGTTGCGCATGCTACATTTCATGCGTAATCGCAGCAACTTCTTTTCGCCATTTGCCTGCCTGCTAGGTATCGGATTGATTGTTGCGCTGTTTGCGCTGCTGATCCGCCCGCGCTATTGGTCGGGTTATCCGCACCATTGGGGTCCACCACCCTGGGTTACGCCGCCCGGCGGCGCGGGTCAACCGAGCCAACCATCTGCCGGGCAAGAGTCGCCCACCGGTACAGAGCAATAATTGGGCGAGAGATAGGTAGGGGTAAATCACGAATTACCCCTACCTGTTTCTATAATTCGTACGATCGGCGATTTTCTGCTAAACTTATCTTATGCAAGAACTGATCCTTGTTGTCGATGATGAGCCGAAGATTGTCAAGCTGGCGCGCGATTACCTGGAAAAGAACGGCTACCGTGTGATCAGCGCTGGCGACGGGGCGACGGCTCTGGCAGCCGCGCGGCGGGACCATCCCAACCTGATCGTGCTGGATATTATGCTTCCGCAGATGGATGGATGGGAATTCTGCCGTATCCTGCGCCGCGAGTCGGATGTGCCGGTTATTATCCTCACTGCACGCTCTGAAGAGAGTGACCAGATCGTTGGTCTGGAGCTGGGGGCGGATGATTATATTACGAAGCCCTTCTCGCCGCGCATGTTGGTGGCGCGCGTGCGCGCCTTGCTGCGCCGTATCCAGGGTGATATGATCCCACCGCGGTTGATACGCGCTGGGATACTTGAGGTGGACCTCCAAGCGCACCGCGTGACCCTCGGTGATCAGCCGCTACATCTGACCCCTAACGAATTCAAATTACTTGCCATCCTGGCGCAAAGCCCTGGGCAGCTATTCACCCGCGAGCAGTTGCTGGAATATTTGCATGGGGCTGCCTATTCCAATTTTGATCGCAGCGTTGACTCGCATATTAAAAACCTGCGCCGTAAATTAGAGGCTGATCCTGGCATGCCGCGCTTTATCGAGACGGTCTATGGCGTGGGGTATCGGTTTCTGGAGCAGCCGTGAGACATCCCTCGCAGTTCCATCCCCGGCATCATATGCCTGTTGACCTGATGGCCAAGCAGCGTAGTTTGATCTTACGCTTCGCGTTTATCTTTGGATTGTTGGTGATGCTGTTCATCGTCGGGCTGCTGGTGGTTATAGCACTGGTACGGGGGCCAATCCTGGGCCTTGAACCTCGCCCCAGACCAGCTGTGTGGCTTTTCATGCTGTGCGGCGTGCCATCGGTTTTCCTGTTGCTCTCGTTTCTCCTGGCGGGGTGGATATTCCGGCAGGTTGGAACGCCGGTGGTGGAGGTGATGGCTGCAGCCGATGCGGTGGCGGAAGGGAATTTCGATGTGCGCGTGCGTGAGGATATCCCTGGCGAGTTTGGTCGCCTGGCGCGCAGCTTTAACCGCATGACGGCGGGGCTGGCGCGGGCAGAGTGGCAGCGTCGCAACCTGACGGCGGATGTGGCACACGAGCTACGCACGCCGCTTCACATTATCCAGGGCAACCTGGAAGGCATCCTGGACGGCGTTTATGAGCCTACACCCGAGAACATCACCACCACGCTGGAAGAGACGCGCCTGCTTGCCCGGCTGGTGGATGATCTGCAGACACTTTCTCTGGCTGAGGCCGGTCAATTACCGCTTCACCCGGTATGGGTGCCGGTTGTGGATTTACTGCAGGATGTAGTTGCCAGTTTTTCTGCTCAGGCTGCCGAAAGCGGGGTGGATCTGCAGCTCGATCCGGATCCACTCGCACAGGATACCATGCTCTATGCAGACCCGGATCGGATCGACCAGGTGCTTTCAAACCTGGTGGCCAATGCATTGCGCTATACTCCTTCAGGCGGGAAGATCGTCTTGGGCACTGAAGCACATCCGGGCGGCATGCGCATCTTTGTGGAGGATAATGGGGCAGGCATCCTGGCGGAAGATCTGCCGTATATCTTTGATCGCTTCTGGCGCGGGGACCGGGCGCGGGCGCGCCACGGGCGGGGAGGCAGCGGGCTTGGACTGGCTATTGCCCGCCAGCTGGTGTGGGCGCATGAGGGCCAGATCAGCGTCACAAGCCAGCCTGGGCAGGGGGCGAAGTTTGTGATCGAGCTGCCCGTTTCAGGGTTAGAAAAAGCCCCAAAAGATCGCTGATCATGAGTCTGGGATAACCGTGGTGGTTTTGGGGATTATGATAGGCGGAATAGCCGCATACAACAATCCCCAAAACCCTTATCAAGGGGGAAGGGAGAGGATCAGTCCATCTGCTGGATGATGGCTTCGCCAAATTCGGAGCATTTGAGCAGCGTTGCGCCTTCCATCAGGCGATGGAAATCGTAGGTGACTGTCTTTGCTGCAATAGCGCCTTCAATACCTTTGGTGATCAGGTCGGCGGCCTCGTGCCACCCCAGGTAACGGAACATCATCTCGCCAGAGAGGATCACCGAGCCAGGGTTGACCACATCCTTGTCGGCGTATTTTGGCGCTGTGCCGTGGGTTGCCTCAAAAACAGCATGCCCGGTGGCATAATTGATGTTGCCGCCGGGGGCGATGCCAATACCGCCCACCTGTGCAGCCAGCGCATCGGAGAGGTAGTCGCCATTCAGGTTCATCGTGGCGATCACGTCAAACTCACGTGGGCGGGTGAGGGTTTGTTGGAAGACAATATCTGCGATGACATCTTTAATGAGCAACCTACCGGATTGCAGCGCGGCTTCCTGTTCTGCGTTGGCGGCTTCCTCGCCCTGCGATTCTTTGGTGCGTTCCCACTGCGCCCAAGTGTAAACCTGGTTTGCAAACTCTCTTTCGGCCAATTCGTAACCCCAGTTGCGGAATGCCCCTTCGGTGTACTTCATAATGTTACCCTTGTGCACCAGGGTGAGGCTTTTGCGTTTGTTGTCTAACGCCCAACGGATAGCAGCGCGCACCAAACGATAAGTGCCTTCTACGGAAACAGGCTTGAGTCCAATCCCAACTGTATCGGGGAAGCGGATTTTCTCGTATTCGGTGGGGAAGGTTTCTTTGAGCAGCGCTTTGAATTTTTGGCTGTTCTGTGTGCCATGTTCAAATTCGATACCAGTGTAGATGTCTTCGGTATTCTCACGGAAAATGATCATATCCACATATTCTGGGTGGCGCACCGGCGAGGGCACTCCCTGGAAATAACAAACCGGGCGCAGGCACACGTAGAGGTCGAGTAGTTTGCGCAGGGCTACGTTGAGGGAGCGAAAGCCGCCGCCGATGGGTGTGGTCAGCGGGCCTTTGATCCCAACGAGAAATTCCTGAAATGCCTGGACGGTCTCATCGGGCAGCCAGGAGTTGAAAAGATTGTATGCCTTTTCGCCAGCGTAGACTTCCATCCAGGCAACTTTGCGCTTACCGCCATAGGCCTTTGCAACGGCAGCGTCAAAGACGCGCACGGATGCGCGCCAGATATCTCGCCCGGTGCCATCCCCCTCAACAAAGGGGATAATGGGGTGATCAGGAACAGATAGTTTCCCGCCCTGAATCCGGATCTTTTCTCCATCTTGTGGTACAGATACCGTTTGATAAGCCATCATTTCGCTCCTCTTTTTCATATCTACATTTTACCCGGCAATGCAACTGGCGAGTGGTATGTATGTGGCAATACCAAATATTAGATTCAAAAAGTACCTTTTGGTTGCAAAAATGCAGGACAATCTTCGCAGCCTGGACGGTGATTGTGCAAGATGACCTATGCTATAATTCTTTGCATTAGAAATACCCCTTCATTTCAACTTTGGAGTGCTTGATGACTGAAAAACTCACATCCCTGCCTCAAGGGCCGAAATCTAATTGGCATGCGCTGGATTCCGATGCTATTCTGAATGAGCTGGCTACGCCTGTTGACACAGGGTTGACCACAGAAGAAGTCGCCCGCCGCCAGGCGGAATATGGCCTGAATGAGCTAACAGAAGCCCCTGGCGCTACTTTCTGGCAGATGTTATGGGAGCAATTCAATAATTTTGTTGTGATCATGCTGATCGTGGCAGCGGTGATCTCGGCTTTGTTGGGTGACCTGGAAGAGGCTGCAGCCATCATGGCGATTGTAGTGTTGAACGCGGCCCTGGGTGTGATCCAGGAACAGCGCGCCGAGCAAGCCCTGGCGGCACTGCGCAAGCTGGCCGCGCCAGAAGCTCAGATTTTACGAGATGGGCACCGTCTCACGGTACCGGCGCGCGAGCTGGTTCCGGGCGATATCATATTTCTGGAGGCGGGCAATTACATCCCTGCGGATGTGCGTCTTCTGGAGGCGGTCAACCTGCGGGTTGAGGAAGCAGCGTTGACGGGGGAGTCCGTGCCGGTGCAGAAAGATGCCAATATCCGCCTGGAGGCAGATGTCCCGCTGGGCGATCGCAAGAACACCGCTTTCATGGGCACGCTGGTTTCTTACGGTCGTGGGCGAGGCGTGGTGGTTGGCACGGGGATGCGCACCCAAATCGGGATGATCGCCGAGATGCTGCAATCGGTAGACCGGGAGCCAACCCCGCTGCAGCGCCGCCTGGATGAGCTGGGGAAGATCCTGGGCTGGGCGGCATTATCGATCTGTGGCATTGTGTTCGTGGTTGCGGTGCTGCGCGGCACGGACCTGAGTCTGATCACTGCCCCTGGCGGCGGGCTGGGTGCTTATCTCTCCCATGCGAAAGAAGAAATTGTTGAGTTCTTCATGCTGGCGGTGGGGCTGGCAATCGCCGCGGTTCCTGAGGGCCTGCCAGCGGTGGTGACGATCAGCCTGGCGCTGGGGATGCGCGAGATGATCAAGCGCCATGCACTGATCCGTCGCCTGTCCTCAGTGGAAACGCTGGGCTCTGCGACCACAATCTGTTCAGATAAGACCGGCACGCTGACCCAGAATGAGATGACAGCGACCCGTATTTGGGCGGACGGGAAGTTCTTGACCATCACCGGTCGCGGCCATACGCTGAGCGGTGAATTCTTCTTGGAGGATAAAGCCGTAGAAGTCAGGCAGTACCAGGCGGTGTGTACAGCACTGTGGCTAGGCGCGCTCAACAATGATGCCGAATTGGAGATTTCCGGCGAAACGGATCAGGGTCTGTCTTACAAGATGATCGGCGATCCAACGGAGGGGGCGCTGGTGGTGGCGGCGGCGAAAGCAGGAGCGCTTCCCCGCCCGCTTAACCAGGCTTACCCGCGCGTCCAGGAAGTGCCTTTCGACTCGGCGCGCAAGCGCATGATCACGCTGCATCACATCAAGGATGCACAACCGGAAGATATCTCTCCTTTCCATGATAATGAATCTTACCAGGGCTATGTGGTTGCGGTGAAGGGTGCTCCGGACCTTGTCCTTGACCTGTGCAGCCATTACCAGAAGATGGATGACACACAGACATTGCTGGATGAGTCACAACGGATGCGCATACTCTCGGCAAATGATGCGATGACGCAAGATGCGTTGCGCGTACTGGGTGTGGCTTATAAGCTTGTGCCAGAAGTGCCGGATATGGAGGCTGTATCTGCGCTGGAAACAGGGCTGATCTTTGTAGGGTTGATCGGGATGATCGACCCGGCACGTCCTGAGGTAACCCCAGCCCTGAAAGAGGCCTCCACAGCAGGCGTGCGCACGATCATGATTACCGGCGACTATCCGAATACGGCGCGGGCGATTGCCGAGGCGATTGGATTGCTGCGCCCGGGGCACCAGGTGCTCTCTGGGAGCGAGATGAACGCGATGAGCGATGAGCAGCTCCAGCAACAGGTGGAGTACACAGATGTGTTTGCACGCGTTTCGCCGGAACACAAAATGCGGATCGTTGAGGCATTGCAGGCGCGGGGTGAAGTTGTGGCGATGACCGGCGACGGTGTCAACGACGCGCCCTCGATCAAACGTTCGGATATTGGGGTGGCAATGGGAATTACCGGCACGGATGTGGCAAAGGGCAGCGCGGATATGGTGCTGACCGATGATAACTATGCCAGCATTGTTTCAGCCATTGAGCAAGGTCGCATTATTTACGATAATATCCGCAAATTTGTTTTCTTCTTACTCTCGTCCAACGTGGCGGAGATCATGATCATCTTCCTGGCTACGCTGGCGGGTTTGCCCTCTCCACTGACAGTGATCCAGCTCTTGTGGCTGAATCTACTGACCGACGGTGCGCCAGCCCTGGCGCTGGCGATGGAGAAGGGCGACCCGGATATCATGCGCCGCTCACCGCGCCCGACCAAAGAACCGATCGTCAATGTTTCGATGCGTCTGGGTATTGTGGTGCAGACGATCACGCAAACCAGCGCTACACTGGGCGCCTTTGCACTCGGTTTACTCTGGCATCTGGAGCAGGGGGCGCTGGTACCGCCAGGAATGAATCCACTGGCTTACCTGCTGCAGCACGACTGGCGCGGGGTGGATGTGCAGACTGCAGAGACAATGGCTTTCGCGACGCTGTCATTATGCGAGCTGATCCGTGCTTATACGGTGCGCTCGGAACGCTCATCCATCTTCAAGATTGGGGTGTTTTCCAATAAATACATGCAGTACGCGGTCGGTTTTTCAATAGTCTTATTATTGTTGGTAGTGAATGTGCCGTTCTTGCAGCCCATTTTCAACACCCACTTCATGAGCGTGAAGGAATGGCTGGTGGTCCTTGGGCTTGCTGTTATCCCGGCAGTATCGGAAGAAATCACCAAGGCATATTTGCGGAAACGTGATCGGCGTTAGTTTTGCCCCCAGGCGGATATGCCTGGCAGAGAGGAGAAGGTTGATATGTCTCCACAAGATGAAATGATGCGGTATTTCACTAAGATGTTGAATGAAAAGCTCTCGGTGATGCTTTATAACACCTACCGCGGCTTCCCCATTACATACCCGGCCAGTGTGCTGGCAATCAGCGATTGGTATGTGGCAATGAAAGTACATGAGCTGCAGGCGGTTAGCATGGTTTTGGAGGGGAAAACCTATATTCAATCCGATCTACTGCCAGAAATCGTGCGCGCCAATGTGGTCAGCGTGGATGTGCTGGAGAATCAGGCTGTGGTGACAGAATTCGTTGGGGTGGGGCGCTCGATTGGCCAACGGGCGTACACGCGCGTGCACCCAGACGAGCCCATCGACGCGGAAATTTATGATGGGAGCCGCCGGATTGGCGGAAAGCTGGCGGATATTTCGTCCAAAGGCGTGGGCGTCTTCACTTTTGCAGCTTATATCTATGGTGATCTTGCATTTGAGGATGGCAAGGATGTGCTTATTGATTTCCGACTTCCCAACATGGAGAAGATCGTCCGCTTCAGGGGTGTGGTTACCAGTGTGGTTCATCCGGAGGGAACATTCTTGCAGCGCCTTGGGTTGCGCATCTACCCAGACCCGGAGATTGAAGCACTGTTGCAGGAATATATCTCGGTGCGGCAGGAAGAAACCCGGCGCGAGATGCAATTGATTTACGAGTCGATGTGCCGGGAGAGATTAGAAAAGGGGTAAGCCATGCCGCTGAATTACCAGCAGGTTCGCGAACAGGTTAGCCGTCTGGGCGAAAATGCCCTGGAACGCCAAAAAAACCTGGAAGACCTGCGGGCGCAGGCAAATTTACTTCTCGACCAAAATGCGAATAATCTGGATGCACTGCGCCAAAAGGTGCAGGACGTGGCGCGTCTGGACCCCGGTTTGCGCTGCGCTTTGCCTGCCACTGAGGCATTGAATGCACAAATTCCACTGCCGGGGCTTCCAAAGCAGGCAACGATCGTGGCAGCGGATGGGTCGCAGATCTTCACCGACCGGCACGCCGAGGTGGCGTATGGCTTGATCAATGTGGGGGCGGTGCAGATGCTGCATGGCGTTTCTCCTGGCATAGCTGAGGCGCCGTACACTACCGTCACTAGCAAGCTTTTTTATGATGAAGCGCTTGAGAACCTGACCGACGCCACGCTGGCTTTGCGGCGTGACTTGAACGAGCGTAAGCTGCTGGTGGAGTTGGCAGACCAGGCGCAGCCCCCAGTCATCACATTTACTGATGGGCCAATGGAGCTATGGGGCTCTAAAACCGAAGGAGCAGAGGCAGCCAGCGAATTTCAGCACAGCCTGGAAGAGTACTTGAGCGTGTTGAAAGGCCTGTGTGCCAGGGAGGTGATCACTGCCGGATATGTAGATAAACCCGGCGCGGATCTGGTGGTGCGCCTGCTGGAGATTGCCAGGGCTCTGCCGCAAGAGATGGAGAGTTTACGCAAAAACCGGTATTTTCGCGGGGTGAGGGATATCGATTTACTTGAGCAGAGGCTGGAACCTGGCGAGCGTTCGGCTGTGTTTGCTCTGCAGGCGCAATCCATGAATAGTTACCAAGGCGCATTAGCGCTGTATTTCTGTTATTTGAATGTTGGGAGGCCGGGTCACCCTTACCTGGCGCGCCTGGAAATTCCCGCCTGGGTTGCCGAGAACCCAGCGCGCCTGGAACCTTTGCAGGCGATTCTGGTCAGCCAGTGCGCGATCATGGGGGCGCGTCCTTATCCATACCTGCTCCACCGCGCCCACGAGACAGCAGTTGTCTCGCACCAGGAGCAAGAACAGGTGACACAAATGATCGTTGGTGAGCTGCTACGGCGGGGGGTGCCGGTGAGAGGCCGCTCTCATAAACAGGCACACAAGGATTTATCGGGGAGGAAGAGGCACACATTATGAAGCAAATACAAATCGGTCGTTTGCTGCGCGCTTCAACGGCGGGTTTTGTAGTGGGCTGTCATGTTGTTCGGGTGGATGCGCCGAGCTTTGGCGGGTTGGCGCGCGTTCCGCTAGAGAACGGCTACCAGGTGTATGGATTAATTTATGATATTCACGTTGACGACGATGGATTGGTGCGCCAGTTGGTGACCGCAGACGGTGTGGATGAGAGCATCATCGCGGATAACCGGGTGAACCGCAACGTGCCGCTGGAAATGAGTGTGCTGGCTGTGGGCTATTCGCAACATGAACGCATCTCACACCTGATCCCGCCGCGCCCACCGCTGAGCCTGGATGCAATCTATCTGTGCGATGAGGAGGAAGTGCGCCGCTTTACCAGTGTGGGGCGGTTTGGGTACTTTCGCCATATCTTGCGCGTAGCAGATTTGCCGGTAGGGGAGCTGCTGGCAGCGCACTTGCGCCAGGCAGGCGATGCGCACGCAGCAGCGGGAGACTCTGACTGGCTGTATGCGGCGAGCCGGGAGCTGATCACCCTGCTGCGGGATGATTACCCGGCATTGATGGCAGTGCTCGGCGCGTTATCGGATCTGGAAATGGCGGGTGAATGATGATGGCTACAACAGTTGACGCTATTGGTTATATTGTGGGCGGGGGGCTCAAGGAAAACCTGCGGGCGCGGTTGACCATCTCACCGCAAGATGCACAAGAGGGGGCGTTTGTGGTCGTAGAGAGCGGAGATTGGCAGTTCTACGGGCTGGTGACAGATCTGCAATTGGGAGCGACAGATGCGCGCTTTGCTGATGAGCAGAGTGAGGAGCGGCTGCCGCCCGCGCTGGCAGCCTTATTGCACGGCCAAACGCTCTACACAAACCTGGAAATCCTGCCGGCGCTGATGCTGGAGCGTGGACCTGACCTCAGCGCGCCGGAATACCCCGCCTGGCGGCAGGCTCACCCCGAGGACCCGCACCCGGTGCCGGTGAAGACGGTACCACCGCACCATGCTCCCGTGCGACTGGCAACTCCAGGCGATATTGCGGAGATCTTTGGCAAGCCGGAGCAGGCAGGCAATTATGTGATCGGTTATACGCGTGAGCAAGGACATCCGGTGTGCCTAGATTTGCGCAAGTTTGTGCAGCGCTCATCAGGTGTATTCGGGGCGACCGGCACGGGCAAGTCTTTCCTCACCCGCATCGTGCTCGCTGGTCTGATCCAAGATAACGCCGCCTCCGTGCTGGTGTTCGATATGCACAACGAGTATGGGTACGAGGATACTGCTACGGATACGGGTCAGCGTGTGCCGGGGCTGAAGGATAAATTTTCCAGCCGGGTGCGCGTGGTGGGGTTGGGGCAGGGTGCGCAAATCCGCGGCAGCACGCCGGACTTTAACCTGGAGATTGCCATGCGTGATATCCAACCGGCGGACATAGAGCTGCTGGGCCGCGAGCTGGACCTGAAGGAGACGACCCCTACTACATTAGATGCCCTGGTGAGTACATTTGGCAGGGAGAATTGGTTTGAGCGATTCCGCGCCATGGAGATGGGCACGGTGATCGAAACCGATGAGGGCAAGAAGATCCCTGCGCCAGGAAGCGTAGCGCAGTGGGCTAATTCGGTGGGGGTGAATGTGATGGCCGCAGAGGGGCTGCATAACAAGCTGCGGCGATTGTTCAACCGCTCGTATATTGTGCAGACCCCAGCGGTCGACAGCGTCAGCGAGATCATTAAAATCCTGGATAGTGGGCAGCATGTGGTGCTTTCGTTTGGGAATTTTGAGAGCGACCTGGATTACTTGCTGGTGTCAAACCTGCTGACGCGACGCATTCGGGATGCCTGGGAGAGGCGCACCAATGCTTTCCGCAGCAAAGGAGAAGAAGAGCCGCACCCTCTGGTGATTGTCTTGGAAGAAGCGCATAAACTGCTCAACCGCGAGATGGCCGGGCAGACAGCGTTTAGCACCATTGCGCGCGAAATGCGCAAGTACTACGTCACGTTGCTGATCATCGACCAGCGTCCTTCGCAGATCTACGATGAGGTGATGTCGCAATTGGGCACGCGCATCTCGGGCTGGTTGGGGGATGATGAGGATATCCGGGCTGTGCTTTCTGGCTTGGCAGGACGAGAAGCGCTGCGCGGCATGCTGGCGCGCTTGCAGCCTAAGGAGGAGGTGCTGCTGTTGGGCTGGGGGGTGCCAATGCCTTTGCCTGTGCGCTCACGACGCTACGATGCGGCGTTTTGGGATGAGCTGCAGGGTCGATCTGGCGGCAAACGCAGCCAGGAACAGGCGCTGCGCGAGCTGGGCTTTGGATAGGTGATGATCGGGAGGTGGCGAGATGCTGATTTTTGTTAGCGACCTGCATCTGGGGGATGGCACCTGTGCAATGACGCTTTCTGCAGATGCTTTCCGCATCTTCCGGGATCGGCTAACCCTGCTGATGCAGACCGCCTCTGTGCGCAGAGATGGCAAGTACCGCCCGATTGAAGAAGTTGACCTGGTGCTGCTGGGGGATATTTTTGAGGTGCTGCATTCCGAGCTTTGGCTGCAGGAGGAACCGGGCGAGCCAAGCTATGCACGCCCGTGGAGTGACTCAACGAGTGTAGAATTGGGCAGCAAGATTCTCGCTATCACCCGTGCCATCCTGGAAAACAACAGCGCTTCGTTGAAAATCTTGCGCCAGATGGCGCAGGGAAGGGGAATTCGTCTACAGCCAGCCAACAGGCGCGGCCTGCCTGCCCTGAACACAAAAGAGAGTGTACCGGTGCGGGTAAAGATCCATTATATGGTCGGCAATCACGATTGGGAGTACCACCTGCCAGGAGCGCTGTATGACCAGGCGCGCCAGGAAATCATCGATACTGTGGGCCTGCAAAATTCTCCGGCTCCTTTCCCATACGAACTATCAGACTCTCCAGCATTGCAGGAGCTCCTGGGCAGGTACCGGATCTTTGCCCGTCATGGTGATTATTTCGATCGGTTGAATTTCAACCGCGCTAAGGGGCGGAATGCAGCAACATTGGGAGATGCAATGGGGATGGAGCTGTTCAACCGCTTCCCGTTGGAAGTGGAACGTCGTATGGGCGATGGCATGCCCAAAGACTTCTATCGCATGCTGCATGAGATCACCAACATCCGCCCCAGCCTGGCAGTGCCGTTATGGATCAGCGCACAATTGAGGCAATATGGGGGCGATCAGGAAAGAATGGCGCAGGTGAAGGCAATTTGGGACGAGCTGGCCACAGCCTTCCTGGCGCTGGATTTTGTGCGCGCCCATGACCGCAAAAGCAATCCATTTGACAGCGTGGACGGCTTGGAGGCGCTGGTGAAATTTACCCGCCTGGCTTCTTTTCAAAGCATCAACCAGTTGGTCACCTTGATGCAGAAAAAGGTGTGGAAGGATGATATCACTTTAACCAAGCATGCCATGAAAGAAGAAGCGTTCAAGACGCGCCAGGCCGAGTACATTGTTTACGGTCATACGCATCATCATGAGATCGTGCCGTTGGATACCTATATGGTTGGCAACGAGCGTATATTCCAGATGCTGGTGAATACCGGCACCTGGAGGGCGTATCATGACCTGGCGCGCTACCACCCGGAAGCACAGAAGTTTGTGCCGTATCAGGTGATGTCTTATCTTACCTTTTACCAGGAGGATGAGCGGCGCGGGCGGCGCTACGAGGCCTGGTCTGGCAAGCTGGTTTAGGAATGATCTGATCACCCTCCCGAATTTGCGGACGATCAGGTGAGTATGTTTTTGAAACTGCGGAGCGCCTGGAGGTGCTCTGCCGGGGATGTAAAATCACACCCCATGGTATTTACGGATAAGTGAGAGGCACCTGCCTCTTCCCAGCCGGCGATAATGGCTGACCATTCTGCGGGGTCGCCCCGGCTCATATTCAGGCGCGGCTCAATGCCGAATGCAGACGGGTCACGCCCGGCCTCTTCCAGGAAGCCGCGCAGCATTTCCAACGCGGGGTGCGCCTGTTCGGCGGTACGGCAGGTAGGCATCCAGCCATCGCCCATGTGGGCAGCGCGGCGCAGCACTATATCAGCATGCCCTCCAAACCAGATGGGGATGGAGCGCCGGACTGGCAAGGGGTTAATTCCGGCATCGGGGATTGATTCCCAATGACCGGAGAAGGTTACCAGCGGCTCTGCCCATAACTGGCGCAAGAGGTTAACCTGTTCCTCGATACGCCGGCCGCGGTTGCGGAAATCTTTGCCAAGAGCCTGGTATTCTACTTCATTCCACCCATTCCCGATGCCCAGGCGCAGCCGCCCATTGCATAAAACATCCAGGGTGGCAGCCTGCTTGGCCACCAGGGCAGTTTGGCGCTGGGGCAAAACGAGGACACCGGTGACGAATTCGGTCTGGCGGGTTACAGCCGCCATGTGGCTGAAGAGGATGAAAGGCTCTAAGAAGGGGTGCAAGTAAGTGTAAGGGCCTTCCCAACCAGTGGGGCGGTCGGGATTGGCGCCCAAGACATGTTCGTAGGCGAGGATATGCGTGTAGCCGAGATCTTCGACAGCCTGTGCATAATCGCGGACGGAGATGGGATCGGGTGGGAATTCAGTTTGAGGAAAGACGACACCGATGTGCATGAGACCTCCTACAGATGGAACAAAACTGGGTGTTGTATGCCGATAGAGAGAATGGCAAGAAAGCTGAGGCAGGAGTATTATAATACCCACATGCCGAACAATTCCTCTTTAAAAAGGACTGGGCTGGTATCGCGCCTGGAAAGCAAATTACAAACGCTCGTGGAGGGTGTGGCGGGCAATTTATTTTCAGCGAACGATTTGTTCCAGTCGCTGTCAAAGGGCCTGGAAGCAGCGCTGCGCAATGGCATCTATGAAGGAGTAGATGGGGAGCTTCTGGCTCCCAATCTCTTTGCGATCTTATTGCCCGCTGCCCAATTCCGGCAGGTTGGTGAAGACAACGCTTTTGCAGATTCGCTCGCCAGCCACACCCTGCAGATCGCCGAACAGATGGGGGTTCTCTTTCCTGCTCCGCTGGTGATCAGAGTGATTCAACACCCAGATGCTGGCGCCAGCCAGGTGGAAGTGCAAACGGGCGTGCTGAATGGCCAAATTGCGGATACTTCTGTGTTGGAAGTGGACTCGGTCGAGGCGATGGAGGTGATGGAAGGTAATGCTTACCTGGTGGTCAATGGCCTGGATGTGTTTCCGTTGGACCAGCCACTGATCACGATCGGGCGCGACCCAGAAAATCATTTGGTGCTGGATGATCCGCGTGTCTCGCGCCTGCATGCGCAATTACGCCTGGTGCAGGGTCACTTTGTAATCTTTGACCTTGACTCCACGGGCGGCACTTTTGTCAACGGGCAGATGGTATCGCAGCACACGCTTGTATCGGGCGATTTGCTGTCGATCGCAGGCATCCCGCTTGTTTTCAGCGAAGAACACGGCAGTCGAACTGAGAAAACCACAGAGCTGGTTGTAGAGTAAAATAGTCACGTATATGTCAGCTGTTGTGCTTTTAATCCTGCGTGTGTTGATGGCGCTTGCCTTGTACGCTTTTTTGGGCCTGGCGTTATATTTACTATGGCGCGATTTGCAGCGTCAGGGTGAATCGCTCTCGGCGCGGCAGGTTCCCCTGCTAACTGTTTTAAGGGATCAGGGAGAAGCCCCCCAGGTTTTTGCGAAACCCGAAATTGTGATTGGGCGCGATGCAGCCTGTGATTGTGTGCTGGATGACCAAACGGTTTCGGCCCGGCATGCCCGCCTGCGTTACCATCACAATCAGTGGTGGATCGAGGACAGCGGCTCCACCAATGGCACATTCCTGAACGGTGAGGCAATGAATATCCCAGCAGTGCTGGCACACGGCGACAGGCTGCGCTGTGGGCAGGTGGAACTGAGGATTCAAATTGGAGGAAACAATGCTTGAGATAAAAGATTACGTCCAGCGAGGTTTGAAGTGGGAACAGCCAAGCGCTTTTAAGTCGGAGTATCTGCTCCGCTCGGGCGAAGAGGTGGTGGCGAGCTTGAAATTTCGTTCAGCCTGGGGCACGCATGCAACTGCTGAGAGCGCCGATGGCTGCTGGACCTTCAAACGAATGGGTTTCTTCCAGACGCGCGCAACCGTTCGTGCTTGCGACTCGGAAGAAGACCTGGCTGTGTTTCGCCATAATACTTGGAGCGGCGGCGGCACACTGATCCTGACAGATGGAAGGGAGTTCCCTGCAACAACCAATTTCTGGCAAACGAACCTGGAGTTCCAGGACAGCAGTGGTGAGCCGCTTCTCGTGTATAAAAGTGGGGGGTTCTTCCGTTTTTCTGCAGATGTTGAGATCTTCCCTTCGGCGGTGGGAATGACTGAGCTACCCTGGATGGTGATGTTTGGTTGGTACCTGCTGCTGATGATGTATAACGATTCTGCCGCTGCCACAGCCGCAGCGGCAACCTAAATTACGGCCTGCTGCAACCAAACTTCTCCGACTGCGTAGACTCTTTTAGATTATTGAGGAGAGTCTACAATGTCCACTTATAAACAACTCTATCGTTCGCGCAATAACCGCATGATTGGCGGGGTTTGTTCTGGCCTGGGTGATTTCTTTGGCATTGATCCCACTGTGGTTCGCCTGGTCTTTGTCTTTGGCGTCTTGTTCGGATTTGGCTCTTTTGCCTTGATTTATTTGGTGATGCTATTTGTGGTGCCTGAAGAGCCGGGTGTCACTCCCCCTCCAGCGCCGCCTGCCAGCGAGAGCTAATGTATCATTATCCTTCTGCCCCCCTTCCCCCGCCGTTTCGCCTGGCTGGGGGAAGGGCTTTTTTAAGGCTGCACAATGGTGCTTTTCTCCCGCAGCAAGCGTATCCCGTTCAATGTGACAATCAATGAGGCGCCCATATCGGCAAAGACAGCCAGCCAAAGCGTTGCCCAGCCGGGCAGGGCGAGCCAGCACGACATCGCCAGCGTTCCGGCGGTGAAATTCACTTGAACGGATTCTACGCCCTTCACCTGGCAAACGCCGCGTTCCAGAGTGCGTGCACCAGCGCAATCCATTCTGGCAATATTGAATTTTACGGATATTGGCGAATTTTCCACGATATTCACGAGCGGCCTGTAGGGTTGGCAATGTGTAACA
>JAFGBV010000119.1 GCA_016932955.1 Anaerolineales bacterium
GCCCTGGCCTGCTCGTGGTGCGAGCCTGACCAGAGCGATTTCCTGGAGATGCAAGCAGATTATCTGGTGCGCACCTACCCCCGTATACTAAGCGAGAAAATTACTGGGATAATCTGGTATCGCCTGGATGGTCCCGGATGGTACCTGGGTGGAATGTTGGATGATGGACAGCATCCCAAGCCAGTTTACTATGCTTACAAGTATTTTCTCGAGCGGGTAGTGTCTTCCACATACTCGGGAAAGGTGGACTACGGAACTGGAATCGAAGGCTATTCGTTTGTGATTGGCAACACCGTAGTTCATATTGTTTATACACACGACGATATTGTTTCCACCATCACAGTGCCTCGCAGCGAATTCATTGCTGCTCATACACGTGATGGCGAGCCCATCACGCCCACTACTATCGGGGATAATTACTCATTGATCGTCCATTTCGAACCGATCTACATCACTCGCAAGAGATGAGACGTTTTTCCGGTCTCTTCTGCCTGTTTCTCATTCTACTGGGTCTGATATTGGCGGTAAGTTACCTCGCAGCCACAAATGGGGGTGCTGTGGGTGACGTTTGGCGTTTTGTGCTCAATCCAGACCGCGCCGACCCAGTGCGGATTTATCTGCCGGTTGTGCACATTCCAGACAGGTTTGTGCTGGACACTCCCGTCTGGGCGCATAATCAGGAGCCCAACGCCCACGAGGTGGCTCTCTTTCGCATCCCAATCAACCTGACAGAATCATTGGACCAGGCTGAGCTGCACATTTTTGCGGATACGCGCTACGAAGCCTGGCTGGATGGTGTGTGGATTGGGCGCGGCCCGGCGCGTTTCACTTCCAACTACCGCGAATATGATATCCACCCGCTGGAGCTTTCTGAACCAGGAGAACACCTGCTTGCCATCCTGGTGCAATGGGCGCCTGAAACGCGCCGCTCTGAATCGGTACGCCCCATGGTGCAAGGCCACATCACAGGAATAACCCCTTCTGGCATCTCATACCTTCTGCGCAGCGGCTCACAATGGAGAGCACTTCTCAGCAATGCCTGGAACCCAGACTCCGCTTTGATTCACGAGTGGAACCTGATCGGGCCTACGGAGTTGCTCGACTTGGGCTTGCTAGATCAAAATTGGCTTCTCCCTGAATACGATGACTCCGCCTGGATACCTGCAGTCACTGTTAATCCCTACCGGGAAATCGCCGGAGCGGTAGCGGGAGCAATTAAATACTATCCGCGCAGCATTCTTTTCCCTATAAACAGGCCAGTGAACGCGATTGTTTTGGACGCCGGCCTGCTTTCTCCCGGATTCTCAATCCGGGAATTTCCGCTTGGCGAGCAGTCTTCTTACAATCTGCCATTCCAGGTGACGGGCACGACAGTTTTCACGATTGAAACGTTGGCACAGGCATCGCTCCCTATCACAGGCACAGTTTTGCTGGATGGCAATCAAGCCGTCTGGCAGCCGGCTGGCACCAGCCGCCCAGATGTCTTCCATGCAACCTACAATTTGGATGCCGGTGCACACCTGCTGTCTTTTCTCCCTGGCGCAGCAGAGAACGATACGGAACAAAGCCTGATTCTTGCATTCTCCACCGCAAACACCTCAGACTTGAGCGCACCTTTGACGCAAGGTGAGATTGCTGGAAGGCGCTTGCTGCTGGCCGAACCTGTGAGCAGCCCAGGCAGCGTGACGGTCACCACAACCCAAAACCTGAAGCTGCAGGGCGGGGTTACAGCCGATTCTGTCTCTGCGCTGCGCTTGAATACACTCCCATCTTATGTTGTCCTGGATTTGGGTCGTACAACCTATGGTCGCCTCGTTGCCCAGGTGCATGGCTCTGCCGGGACGGTGCTTGACATCGGTTGGGACGAACGGCTGTACCCTGGCACCTTGCGCCCTCTGCCCTACCCTGGGAGGCTGAACCAATCCTGGAACCAGGTTGATTCCTGGGTTTTGGATGGAAATGTCCGCTCCATCACAACGATTGATGCGCGCGCCGGCCGATACATCTTGCTCGCTGCCTGGGGCACAGAGCCTGTCTGGTTGGAGGATATTCAGATCATCGAGGAAACCTACCCCCTCACCCAAACGGGCAGCTTCAGCTCATCAGATCCATTGCTCGATCAAATCTGGCAGATTGGCGTCACCAGCGTACATGCCAATATGGTTGATGCCTACATGGATCCCTGGCGCGAGCGCGGTCAATGGTGGGGTGATGCTTTCGTAGACGATCAGGTCAATAAAGTGGCTTTTGGCGATGCCAGCCTGCTACAACGAGGCATCCTCTTGATGGCAAACACATTTGAAAATGAGGGGCATGCTCCTGGTTTAGCTCCACAAAACCAGGGACAAAACCTGCTCGACTACACCATGTTATGGGTGCATAGCCTGTCTGATTATTACGAGCGCACTGGGGATACCGCTTTATTGATTGATAAATTTGGCACACTATGCACTTTCATGATCTACCTTGCAGGCTATGAGAATGCAGAAACCAACCTGATCGATCTCCCACAAACACACTGGTCAGAAACCGCCTATATCGAGAGCCTGGGCTTCCATAGCCGTTACGGTCAGTCCACAGCAGTAAACGCTATGTACTACAGCACATTGCTCAGAGCTGCCGAGATTGCCGACCTGCTTGAAAATGCCACCTTACGAGACGCGTGGCAAGCGCGCGCAACAAATGTTCGCAGCAGTGTAAATTCTCTCTTATACCTGCCAGATGAACAGCGCTACCTGACCAACATCTATCAAAACACCCCCTATCCACCCACACCCCAGGCTCAGGCTTGGGCATTGGCTTATAACCTGGTTCCTCAAGGGCAGCGCCCGGCAGTCACGGACGCGTTGCTCGAACTATTATCATCAGATCCATCCAACCCAAACGTTGAGATCTACGGTTTCTATTGGGTATTGGAAGCCCTGGGGCATACAGGGCACATCACAGAAGCCACCGATCTCATCAAAGATTATTACGAACGTTTGATCCAGCTTGGGGCGACAACCTGGTGGGAGAATTTTAAAGCTATAGGCAACTATCGTAACTCACTCTCTCATGGCTGGGGAAGCTCCCCAACATGGTTCCTGACCACTTACCTGCTTGGAGCGCGCCAGACTGGCACAAACAATTGGGTGGTGCAGCCTGCCTTGGAGGGTGTTTCCTATGCTGCAGGCATCTTACCCTTGCCCCAGGGAGCATTGGATGTTGCCTGGCAGATCGAATCCTGCCAGGATCCGGGAGTCAGGCAAGCGCAGATTCATCTGGTGGCTCCTGCTGCCACGAGTGGGCAGGTGATCCTCCCCACGGGGATTTCACCCTTAAGCATTACTCTGGATGGACGCCCCATCACAGGACAAAACACATCGCCGGATTTACAGATTGAATTGCAAGATATATCCATCTTCATAGAAGAAGGAACTCACACATTGTTATTGGAGCTCGCCTGTACACACGCGCCTTGATTATGAAGAGCATCTCCCAGGTAAAGTGGGTATGGCCTATTCTCTATACTTTGATTGTAACGATAGGATTGTTTGCCCTTTTTCGCAATTGGGCTTACGATGATCCTTTCATAACCTATCGCTATGCTGAGAACCTGGCAAGCGGTCAGGGATTTGTTTATAACCCTGGCATGCGAGTTCTCAGCACTACTACACCTCTTTTCACGCTACTTCTTTCAGGCGTAAAAGCGCTGGGTGGCGAAATTCAAACAGCAGCCACGCTGATTGGGGCTTTCAGTTGTGCCATCGGCGGGCTCCTCTTATGGGATCTCGCACGGTCCTGGAAAACGCCCCTTGCTGGTTGGGCCGGGTTGCTGCTCTACCCAACCTTTTCTCTGTTGCCGATGATGATTGGCTCAGAGACGCCGCTTTATCTGGCTTTTTGCCTGGGCGCGTTTGCCACTTATGCAAGCCGCCATTACACTTGGGCAGGTTTATTGGCTGCGTTGGCAACGCTAACACGTCCGGATGGAATCCTGGTAGTCGTGATCTTGCTTGCGGATTTTGTTCTTACCCATAATCTCAGCCAATCACTAAAAATCTCAAGGTTGCCATGGAAAGCGGTCCTACTCTTCACCGCCATCATTGCCGCCTGGTTTGTTTTTGCCTGGCTATACTTTGGCGCGCCTTTACCGGTCACACTGGTAGCCAAGCAAAACCAGGGAGCCATGGCACAAAGCCAGCGCTTCCTTCCAGGTTTCTTTACCATCGCTGCGATTTATCATAAATGGCCCTACTGGATTGAGTCCCTTCTCGTCGTGCTGGGGATTACTGCGGTCTTGCAGAAACGCATCCGCGGTAATCCATCCCCATGGCTGACGTTATTGGCCTGGACAGCTATCTACTTCACTGCGTATTCCTTATTAGGTGTCAGCCGCTATTTCTGGTATTACACCCCGCTTGTACCAGCATATGTCATCGGCATTGGCCTCGGGATTTCTACGATTACCACGTCCCTGCACCGGATCCGCTATATTTCACTTGGCGCATTTGTTTTGATCGGATTTTTCTTCGTCGTTCAAGGCTTATCCACCTGGGACACACATAATAAATCCGATTCCCGTTACCCCATATACCGCACCGCGGGAGAATGGATCGCTGAGCATACTTCCCCCGAGGCAAGTGTAGGTACTTTAGAGGTCGGCATCATCGGATACTACGCGCGCCGCCCGATGATCGACTTTTCTGGCCTGATCCAACCCGATATTGCACGTCAGCTTGGCCCTGACACCACCTACGAGGATGCCGCTCTCTGGGCAATCGACCATTACAATCCAGATTATCTGATCTTGCACACCGGTCTCCATCCTCGCCTGGAACAGGAGGCTGCAAATCTTTCCTGCCAGGTTGTAAACAGCCTGGCTGGAGCAGACTATTCGTATTCCCTGGATTTGAGCATCTATGCCTGCCCGTAAATCGAGGCTAATTTCATCAGTCGTGTCATCCATCCTGATCGGATTGGTGTTCTTCCAGGTCAGCGCCAAACAGGGAGAAGCTCACCAGATTGAGCCTACCCAAACCGGCGCTAGTTGGCAAGATTCTTCCTCATCACGCATACTGGTCTCAAACCCTTCTTGCCAAAACCCTGGCTGGTTCCCCGATGAATTTGGGCTGAAAGATCACACCGTATTCTGGCATGCAGGTTATTACTACATCGCGTCCATCTACCTGCCCAACGAAAAGCAGTTTGCCTATGGAAGGTCAGCAGACCTGTGCGATTGGGAAATCCTCCCCCCCATACTCAGCGAGCGCATCCCTGGTACCTGGGATGAGTCCAATATCTGGGCTCCATTCGTATACGAGGAAGAAGGGGTCTATTACATGTTTTATACTGGTGTAAACCACGATAGAACGCAGAGCATCATGCTGGCAACCTCCAGCGACCCATCTGACCCAGGCGCCTGGGAGGTTCAGGGATTAGCCTTCCAGCCTGACCACCCAGATATGATCTGGGCTCCCAATAGCCCTGCAGACTGCCGGGACCCATCCATCGTTAAAACCGGCGAAGTGTACTACCTGTTTTATTCGGCCGTGGACCAAGGGGGGGGAATCGTTGGCGTTGCAACTTCCACGACCCTCAGCGGAGCCTGGTACGATTGGGGAGCGATCTTTCCCCCCACTCCTGATCAGATCCCTGAAAGCTCGATCGTTTATTACCATTCCGGATTCTATTACCTTCTCCATCATTACCCATCATCGTCTGAAACGTACCGTATCGGCGCAAGCCCCACCGGGCCATGGACCGATCAGTATATCCTGACTCCAGGATGGGCACACGAAATATGGGATGGGCCAGATAACTCCACTTATGCTTCTTTCCTCACCGACTATACGGTGACGATACGTCCCGTGCTTTGGAATACTCGGTTCTATCCTGCGCGCATCTTCTTGGGCAGCGAGATATACTTCAACAACCTGCCGATCATCTCCCGCACCACTGGCGAATAATCCTCGCCGCGTTCAATAGCTTTCTGCCATCAGAACTGCGTTACAATTACAATCATCTCCCAGGAGATAAACCATCTATGCAATTTGAACCAACTGCAATCCCTGCTGTGATTCTGATCAAGCCTCGCATTTTTGGCGATATGCGCGGCTTTTTTATGGAGACGTATCAGGCTGAACGCTTTGCTGATGCCGGGCTGCCGATAAACTTCGTCCAAGACAACCACTCCGGCTCGCAGCGCGGCACCCTGCGCGGTCTGCATTACCAGATCCACCAGGCTCAGGGTAAGGTTGTGCGTGCTGTCAGTGGCACTATCTTCGATGTCGCCGTTGACTTGCGCCGCGGGTCACCCACCTTCTCGCATTGGGTAGGCGCAGAGCTATCTGCTGAGAACAAGCACCAATTATGGATCCCCCCAGGTTTTGCGCACGGCTTCTATGTACACAGCGAGTGGGCTGAGATCGTATACAAAGCCACCGATTTCTACGCCCCCCAGTGGGAGCGCACGCTCCTTTGGGATGATCCTTCGATCGGGATCACCTGGCCTATTCCCGCCGGCATTCCCCCCTTGCTCTCAGATAAAGATCGCCAAGGGTCTCGATTGGCCCAAGCGGAAACTTATGAATTCAATGAATAAGGAGATGACCCTGAAATGAAAAATGTGCTTGTAACTGGCGGGGCTGGTTTCATTGGCTCAAATTTTGTCCATTTTTTACTCAAAAACGAGCCCGATGTGCAGATTGTCAACCTGGATATTCTCACTTATGCTGGCAGCCTGGAAAACCTGAAGCATCTCCCCGCGCCTGACCATCACACCTTTGTCAAAGGTGATATCTGTGATCGAGCCCTGGTTGATGATCTACTACGCAAGCACCAGATCGATACCATCGTGCATTTTGCGGCGGAATCGCATGTGGACCGCTCCATCCACGACCCTGGACGATTCTTGCACAGCAATGTAGTCGGCACCTATACCCTGCTTGAGGCCGCCCGGCAGTACTGGCTGGTCGATAAAGCCCTGCCGCTGGAACAAGTGCGTTTTCACCATATCTCCACAGATGAAGTATTCGGGCAATTGAAACTGGATGATCCAGCCTGGGCAGAAGACACCCCGTATGCACCCAATTCGCCCTACTCAGCCTCCAAAGCCGCCAGCGATCACTACGTGCGCGCCTGGGGGCATACCTATGGCTTGCCCTATTCCATCACCAACTGCAGCAACAATTACGGGCCTCGCCAATTTCCCGAGAAACTGATCCCGTTGATGATCCTCAATGCTGTAGAAGGAAAGCCGCTCCCCATCTATGGCGATGGTCAGCAAATTCGCGACTGGCTGTATGTCGAAGACCACTGTGAAGCCATTTGGCTCGTGGTGCAGAAAGGTGTTCCTGGCGAAACCTACAATATCGGCGGCGGTTCACAACCCACCAACTTGCAAGTGGTGCAACATTTATGCGCCGCCTTGGATGAGGCGCTGCCCAATTCTCCCCACACACCCCACAGCCAGTTGATGCGCTTTGTCACCGACCGTCCCGGGCACGACCGGCGTTATGCCATCGATATCGGGAAAATTCACAGTCGTCTTGGCTGGCAGCCGCGTCAGTCTCTCGGCAGCGGCATTCAAAAGACAATCGCCTGGTACCTGGAGAATCCCGAATGGATCGCCACGATCCGTAAGCAGCGCGAATACCAGCAATGGCTGGAACATAATTACGAACGGAGAGGTGAAAGCAAATGAAAGGCATTATCCTTGCCGGCGGGCGAGGCACCCGCCTATTCCCCCTGACCACTGCCATCAGCAAGCAAATCTTGCCCGTTTATGACAAACCTATGGTGTATTATCCGCTATCGATGTTGATGCTGGCAAATATCCGCCAGATCTTGGTGATCAGCACCCCCGATGCGCTGCCGGGCTTCAAGACACTCTTACAGGATGGCAGCCAGTGGGGGCTAAGTTTCACCTTCGCCGAGCAGGCCGAACCGCGCGGGTTGGCAGATGCTTTCCTGGTTGGACGGGATTTCATTGACGGTGAGCCAGTCAGCTTGATTCTGGGGGATAATATCTTCTTCGGGCACGGCATGCCTGCGCAGCTCCGCAAAGCTTCTCAGCTACAAGATGGCGCATTGATCTTTGCTTACCCGGTGCGCGATCCCGAACGGTACGGCGTGGTTGAATTTGACGAAGAAGGGCACGCTTTGAGCATCGAAGAGAAACCGCGAAAGCCTCGCTCGCGATTTGCTGTGCCAGGGATCTACTTCTACGACAGCCAGGTGTCTGATATCGCCGCTGAGCTCCAGCCTTCGGCACGCAATGAGCTGGAAATCACCGATCTGAACATGGTATATTTACGCCGCGGCCTGCTGCGCGTGGAAACGATCGGCCGTGGTGTTGCCTGGCTGGACGCCGGCACACATGAATCCCTGCTACAGGCAGCCAATTTTGTCCACGCGGTTGAAGAACGCCAGGGCATGATGATCTCTTGCCCAGAAGAGATTGCTTATCGCCTGGGTTTCATTGATGCAAAACAATTGCGGCGCTTAGCGAAGGCAATGGATACCAACCAGTATGGAGAATACCTGCTGAGCCTACTGGAAGAAGAGATCCCCTTCCATCAACAATAAAAGACTCCCATGAATATTTTATTACTCGGCAATACAGGACAACTCGGCTGGGAGCTGGAGCGCACGCTTTCTCCCCTAGGGAAACTGCATGCCCTGGATTATCCTCAAATTGACTTCTCCGACACAGACCGCCTGATCACGGTTGTTCGCCAGGTCAAACCAGGGCTGATCATCAATGCCACAGCCTATACCGCTGTGGATCAGGCAGAGCGTGAAAGCGCACTTGCCGCTGCCATCAATGCGATTGGGCCAGCGCGGCTGGCTGAAGAGGCCGTCTCCTTGGGAGCAGCTTTCATCCACTACTCTACCGACTTCGTCTTTGACGGCGCCAAGCAACAGCCCTACACCGAATCAGACCCCGCCAACCCTCTCGGCGTGTATGGGCAAACCAAGCTGGATGGTGAAATTGCGATCCAACAGGCAGGCGGTGCGTATCTGATCCTGCGCACAAGCTGGGTGTACAGCTTGCGCCGCCCCAGCTTTGTAACGCGGATGCTGGAATGGTCGCACAAACAGCCCACCATCCGCCTGGTCAGCGACCAGGTGCGTAGCCCCACCTGGTGCCGCGCCCTGGCTGAGATCACCAGCCAGGCACTTTCCCAGGGATGTTCTTCGCCTCACGGAAGCAAGTGCCTTACACCCTGGTTGGCTGAGCGCAGCGGCCTCTACCACCTCGCTGGATCAGGAGCGGCCAGCATGCTTGAATGGGGACAAGTCGTGTTAGAGCTCGATCCAAAGCGCGAGGAGCAGGTTGTGACCGAAATGATTCCTGCGCTGACAGCCGAATTCCCCACCCCTGCTCGCCGCCCGCTCTACTCTGTCTTAGATTGCACCAGCTTCGAGCAGACGTTCAATCTGCGCCTCCCCGATTGGCGCGAAGCATTGCGACTGGCCCTGGATAAAACATGAGCGTGAAAGTCCTCTCCATCTTTGGCACACGTCCTGAAGCAGTCAAGATGGCACCCATCGTTCAGGTTTTGCGGCAGACGCCCGGCATTACTTCGAAAGTCTGCGTCACCGCCCAGCACCGCCAGATGCTCGACCAGGTGTTGAGCCTTTTCAACATTGCACCGGATATCGATCTGGACTTGATGCAGCCCAATCAGTCATTGGCTGCCCTCACCGCGGTTATTTTCGAACGCCTGGACCCCGTGCTGGCCGAGTTAAAACCGGATTGGATCCTTATTCAAGGTGATACAACCACGGTGATGGCTGCTGCCCTGCTGGGGTATTATCACCGCGTGCGCATTGGACACGTAGAAGCTGGCTTGCGCACGCGCGACAAATGGCAGCCATTCCCCGAGGAAATCAACCGCCGCGTGGCAGGGGTCGTTGCTGATCTGCACTTTGCCCCTACGGAATGGTCGCGCCAAAATTTGCTGCGTGAAAACGTCCCCTCCGAGCAGGTCATCGTCACAGGTAACCCTGTGATCGACGCCTTGCAAACTGTTTCCCACATGCCGCCCACCGCGGAGGTGAACGCTTTGTTGAGGCGCATCGGTTTGCCAGAAAATAGCGCTGCAACTGGGCCGCGCCTCATACTGATCACTGCCCATCGCCGCGAAAATTTTGGCCAACCGCTGGAGAATATCTGCGCTGCAATTCGGGAAATTGCTGACCTCTATGGTGACCATCTGCGTCTGGTATACCCGGTTCATCTCAATCCGAACGTTCAGGAGCCGGTATATCGCCTGCTCGGAGAGATTCCTAATATTATCCTCCTTCCGCCACTCGATTACCTGCCTCTTGTGCATCTGATGAAACGAGCGACATTATTCCTGACCGACTCGGGAGGAATCCAGGAAGAGGCTCCCGGTCTGGGGGTACCCGTTCTGGTGATGCGCGAGGTCACCGAGCGACCAGAGGGTGTGCAGGCCGGCACAGTGCGCCTGGTCGGCACAGATCGTCAGCATATTGTCAACCAGGTGAGGCAGTTGTTGGACGATCCCGCAGCATACGCCGCCATGGCTAATGCTGTAAATCCGTATGGCGATGGAAAAGCCGCCCAGCGTATCGTTCGCGCAATCTTGGACTTTCATGGGTACGATCCCTCGGATATTCCTCTACCAGCCCAACAGGAAGGATCATGAGCCTGACCAATAATCCATCAGCCTATGATACGGATGCAATCGGTTCGCCCGCCCTGCACGAGCTGCGCGAGCTATGGCGCTACCGCGATCTGCTGCGTTTCCTGATTTCCAACAGCATTAAAACTCGTTATAAACGCTCCTCACTGGGGGTGATTTGGACGTTGCTCAATCCCCTGTTGAGTACATTGGTTCTGACGATCGCCTTTTCGCAGATCTTCCGCTTCGAGATCGCCAACTATCCAATTTACCTGCTGGTGGGATTCCTGTTCTGGAACTTCTTCTCACAAACAACCACCCAGGCGATGAACACCCTGATCTGGGGGAGTAGCCTGTTGAAGCGCATCTATGTTCCGCGCACCATCTTCGCCGTATCCGTGCTGGGCAACGGACTGGTGAACTTGCTACTGGCGCTCATCCCGCTGGCCCTGATCATGCTAGCACTCGGGCACCCTCTCACCCTAAACATCCTGATGCTACCGGTGGCGATTTTGCTGATGGCCATGTTCACTTTGGGGATCGCCCTCTTCTTATCCACGTTGGCGGTATTCTTTGTAGATGTGGTGGATATGTATGGCATTTTCCTGACCGTCTGGTTTTACCTCACGCCGGTCATTTACCCGGCCAGCATTGTCCCTGAGCGATTCGCCATTCTGGTAAAACTCAATCCGATGACCACCATGCTGGGTTTGTTCCGCTCCATTCTCTATGATGGGCAGATGCCATCCGCTTCGTCCCTAGCAATCTCTGCGGCGATGTCTATTCTATCCCTTCTGGTCGGCTGGCTGGTGTACACCAAGAGAGTAGATGAATTTGCCTACCGTATCTGATCCAAGATCCACTGAGCTCTCTCCATCCGCGTCAGTAAACACCGCGCCCATGATCCAACTGGACGATGTGGCGGTGCAGTACCGCGTGGCGCAGGAACGCATCCCTTCACTAAAGGAATACGCAATCCGCCGCATAAAAGGCCAGATCCGCTACCAAAATTTTTGGGCGCTGCAAGGGATCTGTCTCCAAGTTCAG
Source organism: Anaerolineales bacterium (assembly GCA_016932955.1). The sequence goes on from JAFGBV010000119.1 coordinate 11,682, forward strand.
CCTGGAGAAGTATTCGGCATCATTGGCGCCAATGGTGCAGGAAAGAGCACATTGCTCAAGGTGATTGCCCGTGTCCTGCGCCCCACACGAGGCCGGGTGCGCGTCGGCGGCCGGATTGCTCCTCTGCTCGAGCTGGGGGCTGGCTTCGATGCTGAGCTGACCGGTCGCGAAAACATCTACCTGAACGGCACCATCCTGGGATACACCAAGGTTCAGATCGACAGCATGTTCGATGAGATCGTCGAATTCTCTGGCCTGGGCGACTTCATCAGCGCCCCCTTACGCACCTATTCCACCGGCATGTATGCCCGGCTGGGTTTTGCTGTCGCTACCGCCCAGCGCCCGGAGATCTTGATCGTGGATGAGATCCTGGGTGTTGGCGATGCTGAATTCCAGGCGCGCTCCTTCGAGCGCATCCAATCCTTCCAGGCAGCAGGCGCCACCATCCTGCTCGTCTCGCACAGTATGAACCGGGTCGAAGAGGTCTGTTCGCGCGCCATGTGGCTGGATCACGGCGAGATCGTATCCATTGGCTCTGCCAGCACCGTGGTACGCCAATATCTCGAACACACCCGCGAAAAAGAAGCCGAGCGCATGATCGCGGAGCGGGCCGAAATTCAACCCGGAGGGCGGAAAACCCTTCCGCGAGTTGGCAGCCGTCTCATCGAAGTCACCCGTGTGCGCGTCACCGATCTCGCTGGCGTCGAAAAATCAATCTTCCAGACCAGCGAAGCGCTGGTGCTGCGCATGGATTACACTGCCCACCAATCCATCACCGCCCCGGTTTTCGGCATGGCTATCCATCGCCACGATGGCGTACACGTCACCGGCCCGAACACCGCCCAGGCCGGGCTGAACCTGCCCACCCTGCATGGTCAGGGAACAGTCGTTTACACCATCCCGCGCCTGCCGTTGTTGGAAGGGCTATACCACATCACGGTGGGTGTGGTGAACCAGGATGATAGCGAAGTGTTCGACTATCACGACCAGGCTTATGCATTCCGCGTGATCAACTCCAGCGCAGCAACCCGGGAACGTTATGGCGTGGTCCAGGTCAACGGCAGTTGGGAGCTGGTCGCCAGCGAAACAGTTCCCCCACCCCAGGGCCAGCCTTGAACCTCACCCAGCCCCCGGCTGACATGCTCGCCAGCACACAAACGCACCTCGGCCCTTTGCACCAGGGCATCCAGGTTCGCCAGCGCTTCACTGCTCAGTTTGACGGCCTGAGCGCGGTCTCAGTATGGGTAGCAACCTTTGGCAAGATCGTTCCTGGCGCCGC
>JAFGBV010000120.1 GCA_016932955.1 Anaerolineales bacterium
GCTGCCGGTGATTGCCGGAGAGTTGAACAGCGGCAAGTATGGTGCTACATTCCCTGGTACGCTTTCAACCCGTGATTACCTAAAGGTAATGGCTTATGACTGTGCTCACCTGCTCCACCAACGCTGCGAGCCACTGGGGGTGATGGCATCCCTGCATGGGCGGGATTATCCAGCTGCCCAGTATGAGGTCTGGGCTAGAGCGCTGCTTCAAAACGCTGTTCATGACTGCATCTGTGGGGTGAGTATTGACCAGGTGCATGAGAAGATGGAATTTATTTACCGTCAGGCATTCGATGGGATGCTTGAGGATATCCAATCTTCCCTGGAAGTGATCTTGGGCGGTTTCCAGCCAGGCTTATATGCGATCAGCACCAGCCAGTTTGCGCTAGAAACCTGGATTTCGCTGGATGGGCATCTGTATCCCATCCGCACCGCAGGGCTAGGTGTTTGGCCTGTGGAAGAGAGCTGGTTGATCGAAAGCATCAACATGGAGGTGGAAAGCTTCGCCTGGAGCAATGATCATTATGGAGCTAGTGTGGACCCGGAAGGAAGATTGCTTATCAACGATGGGCGGTACGGAAGGCTGATGGTATCCAGGGAGAACGGAGACGCCTATTCCTGTGAACTGGGGGAAACTCTGGGAATGCTGGAGGTGGTTGGATCGCTTATCCTCATCGAAAAAAGCGAGCTGCACTGCGTCATCGGCTTCACCTGCCGCTGGCAGGGTTCTAGAGGCGATGAATGGGTGGAGGCGGAAGTGCGGGTGTGTTTTGATCCTTCGCCTATTGTGCGCTGGCAGATCGATGTGGAAACGCGTGGGGCCGGCTTGCGAGTTGAGATGGTCTTTGAGACGGGCATCTGGGGTGAGTGTTGGGCAGGGATGCAGTTTGACCTGGTGAAACGCCCGTTCTTTGATAGGGATTTGCTGCCCCCCCAGGTGCCACTGAACCTGCAAAGGATTTTGTTGGGCCAACGTGAGCTGGGAGAAGTAAATACATTCCCTTTCCACGACCTGTTGTGCATCTCAGACGGCAAGCACGCCCGCGCCATTTTTGCCAGGGGCATTCATGCTTATACGGCTGACGAGACAGGGACAATCAAGTTGACCTTACGGAGGGCGGTGGAATGGCTGACTCGATCTGATCTGCAGAGTCGCCTGGGAGATGCCGGGCCTTTCTTCTATGTACCTGACGGGCGCTGTGAGCGGAAGGTGTTGCACGAGGTTGCATTGTTGGTCGGAGGAGCCGCCTTGCCAACCTCCATTGAGCTGTATGCTAGACTGGCAGCTTACCAAAACCCGCCGCTGATTGTGCATGGACAGGGAAGTAATAAGCTGGCTAGTACATGGCAGCTTCTTCATGAAGAGTTGCCACTCAGCTGCCTGGTGAGATGCGAAGATCAGGTGCTGGCCCGCTTTTATAATCCTATGATGCAGTCCCACACCCTTAACCGAGAATACCTGGAAACCAGCGTATGGGGCGAAGCGCACGGCAATGTGGTTGAGGTCGGGCCAAAGAAAATCGTCACTGTACATCTGGAGTACTTGCAGAACAGATCTTCAAGCTTGGCGCCTATTCGTATACTCAACCCGCCTATCTGGCGTGTTGGTTCCAATGCCGGGCGTCCAAATCTACGAATCCTAAACCTGCTGGAGGAAAAGGTTGCTTACCTGGAAAAAGAAGCTGCCGCTTGCCAGGCCGGACTTTCGGAGGTGCATAGCGCAGATTATCTCCGGCAGCTACACCATTACTATGTGCTCAAGCGCGAGAGCGTGGAATACCAGCTCTCTCTGCTCTTAAACCGGCGCAAATTAGTTGAATTAGTAGGCGGACCCAGCCATGCATATTTGTTCGGTGCGGATAGCGAGATTGCTGCTCTGGGAATGGAGCTCAATCAATTGCGTATGAAGCGCCGGATATATGATTATATTGTGATCTCGTAGCCAGATTTTAGGTTGGGTGTGGGAGATCCTATCAGGTTATTTCCCGGAATGTTTTTCTCCCGATTGTCCTGCGAAATCTTCTGCACTGTCAGGTTTCGTGCTGAGTAAGAGTAAAACAGCGACCGGCGCATGGTTGTTCCGAGCAGGGCGCGCAGCGCCATCGCGAAGCGATTGACGGGCAGGTAATCGTCGGTCAGCGGGGAGCGTTTGCGAAAAAGCACTACAGTGTCCGGCGCAACTGCGTTGCGCAAGGGACATTGCTTCCAATAGTTATAGATTGATGATGGCGGTGGGCGCGAAAAGATTCCGGCCCTCTCGCCTGGGCGTTCCCAGGAGACAGGGCCGGAAAGTGAAGGAGAAAACGCTATATGTCTACAAATGAGTCGGGGTAAAATTAAGGTAAGAGAAAGTAGAATCAGGTGCTCAATCAGTTAGGTTTGACTGTCGTTCTGACATCATTGCAAAATGCCAGTGTATCTATCCCTGATAGGATGGATATACGGGATATACGAGGAGGTAGGGGATGAAAACAAAAGGTGCAGTGGTAGTGTTTGTATTTCTTTACTCAGCATTGCTGGTAAAAGCAGCTGCAAATGTTCCTTTTGATGGTTATCTTATTCTGGATGGTAATGATGATATTGCGACAACCAATATATCAGTTTCTACGGGGGATGAGATAACAGTTGAAACTTTTTTTCTGCTCGAAACCGGAAGCAACTCC
>JAFGBV010000121.1 GCA_016932955.1 Anaerolineales bacterium
AACAGCCTGTTCCGCAAGAACGTCACCCACGAAGGCGGCAGTCTCAGCGGGGTGGACCCTTATGGTTTCAACGTATTTGATAGTCTGGGACATGGCAATATTCGCGAGTTCATGGATGAGTACCTGCGCCATTATGAAATAACGCGCGGCCTGGGTTTTATCGCCATCCCCGAGGGAAACCACGATTTGCATCCGCGCCTCAGCCACGGGCGCACCCCGGCTGAAATGTTACAGGCGTTGCTCTTTTCCTTGACCATGCCGGGCGTGCCTTTCCTTTACTATGGGGATGAGATCGGCATGCGCACAGTATGGGGCCTGCCCAGCAAAGAAGGCTCGTATGACCGAGCCGGTATCCGCACCCCGATGCAGTGGGACGATACTCCGAATGCCGGTTTCTCGGTTGCCCCCGCGGAGCAGCTTTACCTGCCCATCGATCCCGCCGCTGATCGTCCCACGGTGCAAGCCCAGGAGAGCGACCCGGCCTCCCTGCTTAACCAGGTGCGTAACTTAATCCAATTACATCGCACACAACCTGCCTTGCAGGCGGATGCGGATTTCGCCCTGGTCTATGCCGAACGCGGTCGCATGCCCCTGGTCTACCAGCGGGAAAAAGGAGGCCAGCGTTTGTGGATCGCGGTCAATCCTACCGCCCAGCCTGCCGCCGTAACCCTGGATATGGCGGGATTTGATGGGACCCCGCAGGTGTTATGGGGCGCGGCGGGGGCTTTCCATCGGGAAGAAATTGGTTGGCGGTTGGCAATACCCCCGGCATCGGGAGGCATCTACCAGATAGGCTGCCAGGTGGGTTGAGTGGAAGGGCTGATCTTCGACGTTAAGCGCTATGCGCTCCATGATGGGCCGGGCATCCGCACCACGGTCTTCTTTAAAGGATGCCCATTACGTTGCGCGTGGTGCCACAATCCGGAGGGGCAATCCAGCCAGCCGGAGGTGATGTTTCGGGCAGGGCGTTGTATCCAGTGCGGCGCCTGCCTGGAAGTTTGCAACCATGGGGCGATTACGCCGGACACTCCGTTGGATCGGCAGCTTTGCCAGGTCTGCGGCGAATGTATAAAGGTGTGTTACAGTGGGGCGCGCCGCTGGGTCGGGCGTTGGGTGAACATTGAGGAATTACTGGCGGAGATCGAGCGCGACCGGCCTTTCTATGACGCCTCGGGGGGCGGGGTCACCTTTTCGGGCGGCGAGCCGCTGGCGCAAAGCGATTTCCTGCTGGAGATACTGCGCCAGTGTCGCCAGCGCGGCATCCATACTACCCTGGATACCTGCGGGTATGCGCCCTGGGAAACGTTCGATCACCTGCGGCCGTATGTGGATCTTTTCTTATATGATCTCAAGCTGATGGATGAAGCCCGCCACCGCCAGTATACTGGCGTTTCCAATGAGATCATCTTGCAGAACCTGGCTGCCCTTGCCCGCCAGGGTCACCGGCTGGTGGTACGGGCGCCCTTGATTGCAGGGATTAATGATGACCAGGACAACCTGGGAGCGATGGCGGATTTCCTGGCGGGTTTACCCTGCAATCATACTCAGGGGCATGCCCAGGGGTATGCAGCTATTGAACGGGTGGACCTGGCGCCTTACCATGAGATCGGCCTGGCGAAGTATACTTCGCTGGGAAGGATATCTCCCTTGGAGGGCGCTCTGCCGCCCTCCCCAGCGCGACTGCAAGAGGCTGTGGAGATTTTCCGGCGGGCTGGGTTGCACGCCAGCGCGATATAATGAATAAATGGTAGAAATAGGGCCAACTGGCAATTAAACCGGAATTTATCCGCCCCGCCTTTGGCTGAAAGTGAGCAACGCATGAGGAGTAGATCAGGTGAGCATTGGCAATGGTTTCGGGTCTGACCCGACGGGCGGCTAATTATCTCGCCAAACGATGAAGGAGGCAGGATCTATGGCAATCAGCGAACGAGTAGGACAATTACGCCAACAGAGCCTGGAAGCGGTAGAAAGCCTATCCAGCGAGCGGGCTGAGCTTCTGACTGACTTTTACCAGCAAGAGTTTCCCCGCCTGGGGCTGGTTTCCAAGCCGGTGGAGCGCGCACTGGCTTTTGAATACTTACTGGCGCATAAGAACATCTGCATCAACCCCGGCGAACTTATCGTCGGGGAAAAGGGGCCGCGCCCCAAGGCTGCTCCAACCTTCCCGGAGTTGTGCTGCCATAGCCTGGAGGATCTGGATATCCTGGACAGCCGCGAGAAAACCCGCTTCAAGGTCAGCCCGGAAACTCGGCATTCTTATGAGGAGAGGGTGATTCCTTTCTGGCAAGGGCGTTCGATGCGCGACCGCCTATTCCAGGAGATGACCTCTGAATGGAAAGCGGCCTACGAAGCGGGGATTTTCACCGAATTTATGGAGCAGCGCGCCCCTGGGCATACTGTGCTGGATGATAAGATCTACTATCTGGGGATGCGCGATTTCCGCGCCCGGATCGACGCCCGCCTGGACAGCCTGGATTATTTACACGATGAGCAGGCCTTTTCCCGCCAGGAGCAGTTGAAGGCCATGCGCATCGCCGCCGAGGCGCTGGTCGCATTTGCCGAACGCCACGTCGCCCTGGCTCGCCAGATGGCGGCAGAGGAAAGCGACCCGGGGCGCCAGGCTGAGCTCTTGCAAATTGCGGAAGTCTGTCATCGCGTGCCAGCCCAGGCGCCGCGCAATCTCTGGGAGGCGCTGCAATATTACTGGTTCGTCCACCTGGGAGTGACCACTGAGTTGAATACCTGGGACGCCTTCTGCCCGGGACGGCTGGACCAGCACCTGTTGCCTTTCTATGAACAAGGCCTGGCAGATGGCTCTTTAACCCGTGAAAAGGCTGAGGAGTTGCTGCACTGTTTCTGGATCAAGTTCAATAACCAGCCCGCGCCTCCTAAGGTGGGCGTCACTGCGGCTGAGAGCGGCACCTACACCGATTTCGCCCAGATCAACCTGGGCGGTCTACGCCCGGATGGCTCGGATGGGGTTAACGAGGTCACCTACCTGCTGCTGGGTGTGATCGAAGAGATGCGCCTGCTGCAGCCCTCTTCTTCTATTCAGGTGAGCAAAAAGAACCCGGATCGTTTCATCAAGCGCGCGGCGCGTATCCTGCGCACCGGTTTTGGTCAGCCATCCGTTTTCAACGCGGATTTGATCGTCCAGGAATTGATGCGCATGGGCAAGAGCGTGGTCGATGCTCGCTGCGGCGGCTCTTCTGGCTGCGTGGAGGTGGGCGCCTTTGGCAAAGAGAATTACAACCTGACCGGTTATTTCAACCTGCCCAAGATCCTGGAGCTTACCCTGAACAACGGCCTCGACTCGCGCACGGGGAGGCAACTGGGCCTGCAGACCGGCGACCCGCGCCAGTTCGCCAGCTTTGAAGAATTATTTGCCGCTTTTGAAGACC
>JAFGBV010000122.1 GCA_016932955.1 Anaerolineales bacterium
GGAATGGTGTCGTCACGTTTCTGGGTTGACTTTTCGTTTTTCGTGGGTTGAGTTTTTGGTTACCGAGTTATTGCGGAATCCCCCAATCTACAGCGCTAAGCCCTCAAACCTCTTCTACCCAGGTCTGACATCCACCATCACCATATGCTACAATTAACCCACCCCTTATTCGGAGAGCACCCATGAACCCTGAACGCCCCGACCTTGACCGCCTGCTGCCCGAAGTGCGCGCCTACATCGAAGCCCTGGAAAGCGAGCTTGCCAACCTGCGCCAGTGGCAGGCCAGCCTGCAAGCCCAAAGCGATGCCGAGAGAGCCGCCTTCCAGGAGCCATCCCAGCCCAGCGAAGAGCCCACCCCGGTGAACGTGTTCACCCTCAGCGCCTTCGCCAGCCTGAAGCGCACCCCGCGCCATCTCTACCAGCGCCAGCGCCGCGGCGGCATGGGCATCTTCGACCTCGAAACCAGCGACGACGATCCCCCCGTAGCCCTCACCCTCGCTGAAGAGAGTCACACGCTACTGCTCTTCAGCAGCCTGGGGCGAGCCTTTCGCCTTCCAGTAAGCCTCATCGCCGCGGCAGAAGTGCGCGCCCGCGGGCAATCCCTCGCCGACCGCCTGGGACTGGAGCCAGAGGAGCGCCTGGTTTCCATCCTGCCCTTCCAGGCCAAAGGCGCCGTCGCCCTCGTCAGCCAGAGCGGCTACCTGCGCCTCCTGCGCTACCACCTCTTCGGCGAGCACATGAAGCCCGGCACCGTCATGCTCAACAGCGATAAATTCGGTCCCCTCGCCGCTGCCTGCCTCACCCCCGCTGATGGCGACCTGTTCATTGCCACCCGCCAGGGGCGCGCCATTCGCTTCGCCGAAAGGCTCGTCCCCCCGCAGGGTGGTCCCGGCATGCGCCTAGAACCCGGCGATGCCGTGGTAGCCATCAGTGCGGTGGGCGAAGAGGATGCTGCCTTCCTGGTGGGTGCCAACGGACAAGGCGCCCTGCGCCTGATGAGCGGCTTCGCCGCCAACAAATCCATGGGCGGCGGCGGCAAGATCGCCATGCACAGCGACTGCCTCGTGGCAGCCGCCCGCGCCGCCGAGGGTGATGATATCTTCCTCATCTCCCGCCTGAGCAAGATCATCCGCTTCGCCGCTGCCGATGTGCCTGCCAAAGAAAGCCCCGTGCAGGGCGTGAACTGCATGTCCCTGCGCGGCGATGAGGTAGCCGCCCTCGCCGTCGCCTGCCTCTGATGCCCAAGATACTCCACCTCGACCTGGACGCCTTCTTTTGCGCCGTTGAGGAGCAGCGCGACCCATCCCTCCACGGCAAGCCCTTCGCCGTCGGCGGGCGCCCCGAGCAGCGTGGCGTCGTCTCCTCCTGCTCCTATCCGGCGCGCCAGTTGGGTGTGCGTTCCGCCATGCCCATGGCGCGTGCCCTGCGCCTTTGCCCCACCCTCATCATTATTCCCCCCAACCACCATGCCTACCACCAGGCTTCCGAGCAGGTGATGGCCGCGCTACACCAACTGACCCCCCTGGTGGAGCAAATCTCTATCAACGAAGCTTTCCTCGATCTCTCCGACCTCCCCGACCCCAGCGAGACCCTCGCCCGTCGCCTCCAAGAGTCCATCCGCCAGCAGTTAGGGCTGCCTTGCTCGCTGGGCGTTGCCAGCAATAAGCTCGTCGCCAAGATCGCCACCGACGTGGGTAAGGCGGCCAATCGCAGCGGCGAGCCGCCCTGCGCCGTCACCGTCGTTCCCCCAGGCGAAGAGGCCGCTTTCCTCTCCCCGCTGCCGGTGCAGGCGTTGTGGGGCGTGGGGCCAAAGACCGCCCAGCGCCTGGAAGAGCTCGGCATCCGCACCATCGGGCAGCTCGCCGCCTGGCCCGAGGCCGACCTGGCGCGCCGCTTCGGCAAGAACGGCGCTGAGATGAGCAGTCGGGCTCACGGCATCGACTCCAGCCCCATCGTCACCAGCCACGAAACAAAATCCATCAGCCAGGAAGTCACTTTCTCCCAAGACCTGCGCGATGCTGCCAGCCTGCGCCGCACCCTGCGCCAGCTCAGCGAGCGTGTGGGGTTGCAGACCAGGCAGTCAAACCTCTGTGGGCGCACGGTGAAGATCAAGCTGCGCTGGGCTGATTTCACCACCCTCACCCGCCAATCCACCCTGGGTGCCCCCACCGATCAGGATGAGCAGATCTACGCTGCCGCCCTGCATCTCTTTGAGGCCGCCTGGTCCCCAAGCCGCCCGGTGCGCCTGCTCGGCGTCGGCTTGAGCAACTTCACCGCACCCGCCCGCCAGCTCAGCCTGTGGGAGAGTGCCTCGCCCGAGCAGCAGCGCCTGCAGCATGCCATCGATGAGCTCCGCCAGCGCTACGGCAAGCAGGTCTTGCGCCGCGGCGACCCACACCCACCCAAAGGCTAAACCCGTCATTGCGAACCTGGCGCCCTTTGCCATGTGAAGCAATCCCTCCATATCCATTGTCATATCAGAAAGTGATCTTTGTCATTTGCGCCTTATCTCAGAATGGAGTACATTTATCACAATGATTGTCCGTTATGGGCTGGACACCCAGAAAACCAAAACATTACCTTTACAGAGGAGAAACAACCATGGCAATGAAGATTACTGATGAATGCATCGCTTGCGGCGCCTGCCTGCCTGAGTGCCCCACCGAATCGATCACCGAAGGTGATCCTATCTATATTATCAATCCAGATACCTGTGTGGAATGCGTCGGTCACTTTGATGAGCCGCAGTGCGTGGCGGTTTGCCCCGTTGATTGCATCATCAAAGCTTAGGCTACCTGCCGGAATTACACAACCATAAGCAATCAGCGAGCGGGAAGCCGCTCGCTGATTGCTTTTCTATGTCAAATGTCATGGACAAATGTCGCACCCAAATAGGTCAGTCGTTACTACTCCATTTGACAGTTTTGGAGTATCGTTATCAGTAGGCATCGCAGTCTCATTACATGAGGGATCACTATGTGTGGCATCTTTGGCATCATCACCCAGCAGGAAGAAAAACTCGGCCCCATCCTGGTCGAGGCCGGCAGGCGGCTCTCCTACCGCGGCTACGATTCGGTTGGCTGCGCCACCTTGCACCAGGATAACACCATCTCCCTGCGCAAGGATGTCGGCAAGATCGATGAGGTGAACGCTCGCCTGCACTTTGAAGAGATGACCGGCAGCCGTGGCATCATCCAATTGCGCTGGTCCACCTTCGGTGTTCCCTCGCAAGCCAATGCCCAGCCCCACCTCGATTCCGATGGCGATATGGTTGGCGCCCACAATGGCAACGTCGTCAACAACGTCGAGCTGCGTCAGCAGTTCATGGCCGAGGGCCTCACTGTGCGCTCCCACAATGATGGCGAATCCTGCGTTCACGCGGTGGAGCGCTACACCAACCAGGGCTTCAGTATGCTCGAAGCGATCCAGCGCGCCTACAAAGATCTCTCCGGCGATTACGCTTTCGTCATCGGTCAGGTTGACGAAGACCGCCTCTACGCCATCAAGAAGGGCTCCGGTTTGGTGGTTGGTCTGGCCGAAGGCGCTACCTGCGTCTCTTCCGATCTGCCCTCCATCCTCCCCCTCACCCGCCACATCCTGCGCGTGCGCGATGGCGAGATCGTCATCCTGCACCCCGATCGCGCCGAGTTGCGCCGTGTCGAGGATGGCGAGCTGATCGAGCGCGAGGTAGAGTTGATCACCGAGAGCATGGAATCCGCTCAAAAAGGCGGCTATGCGCATTATATGCTCAAAGAGATCCATGAGCAGCCCATCGTCGCCGCCGAGCTCATCCATCTCCTCGAAGACTCCCCCAACGTCCTCCCCATGGTTGAGCGCATGGCTGCCGCTCGCAACCTGTACCTGGTGGGCTGCGGCACCTCATACCATGCCTGCCTGCTCGGCTCCAGTTATTTCGCCTCCATCGCCGGGCGTGCCGCCATTCCCGTCCTTGCCCCTCAGTTCATCGCCCAATATGGCCCCACCCTCACCGCTGACGATGTGGGTCTCTTCGTCAGTCAATCTGGAGAGACCAAAGATGTGCTCAACGCCGTCGAGTTCTCACAGCGCAAGGGCATGGGCACGCTTGGACTGCTCAACGTCATCGGCTCCACCCTCTCTATCGTCAGTGAGCGCTACCTGCCCCTTGCCTGCGGCTACGAGATCAGCGTACCCGCCACTAAGACCTTCACCAACCAGGCCGTTGCCTTCCTCTACCTCGCCCTGCGCATGGGCGCCGTCCCCGCCGCCAGCCTGACACGTTTGCCCGAGTTGATGGAGAACACTATCCAGTCCGTTGATACTCAGATTGCGCACCTCGAATCAGCCCTCCGCGGCTGGGACGATATGTACTGCCTGGGCTACGGGCACACCTACTCCATCGCCCTCGAAGGCGCATTGAAACTGAAAGAAATAACCTATACCCACTGCGAGGGCATGCTCTCCACCGAGTTTAAACATGGCCCGCTTTCCGCCGTCTCGGAGGGCTACCCGGTCGTATTCGCCGCCGGGCCGGAAGATGTACCCCTCCTGGTCAGCGGGATCAACGAAGTGACCTGCCGCGGCGGGCGGGCAGTGGTCATCGGCGAAGAAGATCCCCGCCTGCGCGCCAACGCCACTGACATGATCGTCCTCCCTCAATCCGGTCCCTTGCTCAACCCCCTCGTAGCGGTCATCCCCCTCCAGCTTCTTGCCTACCGCCTCAGCATCGCTCGCGGCTATGACCCCGATTTCCCGCGCAACCTATCCAAAACTCTCACCGTCGATTAGATAATATATTGACCATTGCGACAATCTTCTAAGGAGGCCCCAATGTCTGAACGAAAAAAAGTTACCCTGTCGATGTTATTTAAAAAAGTAGCCGACCAAGAGCCGATCTCCTGGCTCACCTGTTACGACTACCCCACCGCCGTGATGCAAGACCAAGCCGGCATGGATATGATCCTCGTCGGCGACAGCCTGGGCATGACCATGCTAGGCTACGAAACCACCCTGCCGGTGACCATGGATGATATGATCCGCCACTCGCAGGCTGTGCGCCGCGGCGCACAACACGTCTGGCTGGTCGGCGACATGCCCTACATGTCTTACCAGCCCAGCAACGAGACCGCCGTGCGCAACGCCGGGCGCTTCATGGCTGAAGCCTTATGCGACTCGATCAAACTCGAGGGCGGCGGTGAAATGGCGGAGCGCATCCACGCCATCGTCCAGGCTGGCATCCCTGCCATTGGCCACCTCGGGCTCACACCCCAGTCGGTGAGCGCGCTGGGCGGCTTCCGCGTGCAGGGCAAAGGCGCTCTGCAGGCCAAGAAGATCATCGATGACGCCAAGCTCCTCGAGCAGGCTGGCGCCTTTGCCATCCTGCTGGAGATGGTTCCCGACCGCGTCTGCAAGCTGATCACTGAGCGCGCCGAGAACTGCATCATCATGAGCCTGGGCTCCGGCCCCCACGCCCACGGCCAGTTGCTCATCTACCACGATATGTTTGGCCTCTACCCTCGCTTCAAGCCGCGCATGGCAAAAGTCTTCGGCAATGCCGGCGAAGTGATCCTCAACGGCCTCAAGGATTACGTCAAAGAGGTCGGCGAGTGCACCTTCCCGCAGCCAGAGAACTGGTTTGGCATGCCCGACGAGGAATATGACGAGCTATTGAATTTATTGGGATAAGCATATTGCCGCTGAGACGCTGAGAACGCGGAGAAAAACCCAAACATCTCTGCGCGCCCTGCCTCTCTGCAGTAAATAACAAAAGGAGCCAATGGATGGAACAAGATCTACGTCATTTATTAAAAATTCCCCCCTCGCGTCTCGATGCGATCAATGAGGTTCTGCTGAACCCTGATACGCGCGTGGTCAACGACTTCCTCGCAGTGGTCGCCAAATACGGCACCCCGCAGGAGATCAACGCCAAAGCAGCAGCAGCCCGCCAGATGCCTGCGCTGCTGAAGAAGGTGGAAGAGAAGAACCCCGCCTACCTCAAAGACCTGCGCTGGCTCGAAGAGCAGCGTGACCGCGGCGCCTTCATTTCCATCGCCGATTACCGCCGCAAGGTGCTGGGCGATAAGGCTGGTAAAGCCACCTTCAAAGACGAGTTTGCTGTCACCCTCGAAATCAGCGCCTGCCAGTATTTCCCCTGGGTCATCGCCGCCGCCCAGCGCGCCATTGATGAAAAAGCGCTCATGCCGGGGCGATTCATAAAAGTACGCAAGATGAAAGAGCAGGAAGCCGACGGCGATCTGCCCGCCATTGCCGCTGCCATGCAGATCATCGGCGCATCCTACGTAGAGACCCTCGATACAAAAGGCACCGATGGCTCCAACATCCACCTCGGCGGGCCCGATACGATCACCGGTTACTTCGGTGGCGTAGGGCAGCCCAACCATTACCCGCTCAAGTGGCTGGACGAGTTCCTCTACTATTACACCCATTATGGCGTGCGCCAGGTGCTTAATGTCAATGCTGGCACGATCCTGGCTGGCTACCTGCTACATAAGATTGGCGTTGATATCGAGTTCAAGATCTCCGTTTACATGGGCAACGACAATCCCTTCGCTGGGCTGTGGACCCTGCTCGGCGCTAAGCTCTTCTCCCGTGATGACGGCACCTGTCCGCTCATTGGCTTCAACTGGAGCAACTCCATCAACAACGAGACCATGGAAATCACCGCCCAATTCCGCAAAGCCTTTGGCTTCGAAAATGTGGTGCGCTTCGAGCATCACATCACCGAGACCTTCAAGTCTATCGTCCGCCAGCCTTACAACCGCCGCGATGAATTGGTACAGATTGCTGACCACGTCGCCAATATCTCAGCCAAGCATGAAGGCGGTGAACCCGAGATCGACGGGGCGCGACCGCATCCCTCTGATATCCTGGAATACTTCCGCGATAAGAGCGAGATCATCGAGTCTGGCGATATGGAGTACCTGACGGTCAATTTCATGGATAAGTTCAACGCCATCAACAAGACAGCCTGGGCGCTGACCGAGAACGGCCTCTCCTTTATCGCTGCGCCAAACCTGCACCACTAACGGAAGGTGAAATGATCCCTAACTTAATGGAAGTCTACCTCCGCCAGCAGTTCCCCGAGCGCACCTGGAAGAACCGTCTCATCCGCGAAGATGGCATGTGCTTCATGGAGTTCGGGCCAATGGATGTGGAGCGCCTGGGTCTCTTGGGCATCGAGGTGGATCACCTCGGCCCCAAGCTAGTCGCCTGCATCTGGGATGAGCAGTCCAAGCTCGAGATCGGCGGCTACCTGGTGGTGGATAACCTGTCAATGGGTCGCCCCTCCATAGGCGGCATCCGCGTCCAGCCCGAACTGAGCCCCAGCCAGATTCACAACATCGCCCGCGCGATGACATTAAAGAATGCTGCCGCCAACCTGCCCTATGGCGGTGGTAATGCAGGTCTCATCGCCAGCACCCGCATGCCGCCCGAGCTACGAGACGAAGCTGTACGCCGCTTTGCCCGCCTGCTCTACCGCTACCGCGACATCTTCCTCCCCGGCCCGGACGTGGGCACCAGCGACGCAGATATGCGCCTCATCGCCATCGATAACGGCCTCGACCTCGCCCTCTCCAAGCCAGTCGAGATGGGCGGCAACCAGGGCGATCAGTTCGGTGCTGGTGGCGGCGGCCTCGCCATTGCCCTCGAGGCCCTGCTGGTCGAAATGCCCCGCCTGCGCGTCCTTCCCCAATTCGCCAACCTCACCCTGCCCGATCCCGATAACATCACGGTTATGCTACAGGGCTTCGGCGCCGTCGGGGCACAGGCTGCGCGTATCCTCTGCGAGCGTGTCCACGGCTGCAAAGTAGTCGGCATCAGCGATACCTCCGGCTACCTCTATAATCCCTATGGCCTGCCAGTGAAAGGCCTCTTCAAGCTCTGGCAGGAGCATCGCCTGGTCACCCGCCTCTATTACGAGAGTGAGCTTTCCTTCACCACCTATGCCTTAGGCAAAACCAAGTATTCCAGCGCCCCAGAAGATATGTTGCGCGAGAACGCCTTCTGCGTTATCCCTGCCGCGCCTGTAGCTGTGTACCTTGATACTGACCCCGCCGCCCGCCCTTGCATTACCACTGACGAGATGGGCCGCTGGCAGGTAATCATCGAAGGCGCCAATACATATTCGCCCGAGCCAGCACGCCGCGCGAGTCGCGCCCGCATGGAGCGTGAAGTGTACCGCCGCCGTGGCATTCTCATCGCCACTGATTTCCTGGTTAATTCTGGTGGCGTGATCTTTGCCGCCCAGGAGCACCTCATCCCCACCCCCAACCAACTACAAATCCCCGAAGACCATCTGGGAAACAGCCAGGCTGTGGATGATTGGCTGGAGCAGCACGCCGAAGATCTTGCTGCCCTGGCTGAAAAGCGCCGCATCGCCGCCGAGAAAGCCCGTGATGAGGTCATCCGCCACAACATGCGCGAGCTGGTCGACCTGCTGCTCAAAGACGCCGACACCCTGCCCTGCGAAGCCGCCGAGCAGATCAGCATCCAGCGCATCACCTCGCGCGAGATGGTACGTAAAGCCTCCGATGTAATGGAGCGCATCGTCACCATCCCCATCAGCGGTACCGTGCAGGAAGCCGCCCGCCTGCTCGTCGAGACAGGTTGCCCAGTCCTGGCCGTGCTCAACGAGCAGGGCGAGATTGTCGGCGTGATCACCAACTGGGATATCACCCAGGCTGCCTCGCGCGGACCCATCGAGAGCGCCTCCCTGGAGCGCGTGATGACCCGCCAGGTGATCTCCTGCAACACCAACGACTCGATCATCGACATCGTGCGCAAGCTGGAATACTACGAGATCTCCGCCATGCCGGTCGTCAAAGACAAGAAAGTAAAAGGCCTCGTCAGCGCCGATACCCTTGCCCACCGCTCGCTCTACCGCCTCCTGCAGACCCAGGGGGGCTGATCGATTTTTCTACTTGTTTCTGCCAAAAAATTTCTTGGTGGAAAGCGAAACCATTCTGGGGAATGTGAATATGGCATTGTCACATCCTCATTCCCCAGATTCTTCTTCGCGGCTATAATTACCCAAGGATAAGCGTAAAACATGTCCGACCACCCACTAAGAATATTCACCGGCTCCGCCCATCCAGACCTCGCCCGTGAGATCGCCGACCTGCTCCATGTGCCGCTGGGAAAATCCACCACCCGTCACTTCCCCGATAGCGAAGTCTACGTTACCATCGACGAAGTCGTGCGCGAACAGGATATCTTCCTCGTCCAGTCCTTCCCCGCTCCCATCAACGACCACCTTGTTGAGCTCCTCCTCTATCTGGATGCCTTCCGCCGCGCCAGCGCCCACAGTATCAGCGTCGTCATCCCCTACTTTCCCTATGCCCGTCAGGATCGCATGGCACGCGGCCGCGAGGCTATCAGCGCCCGTGTTGTCGCCAATCTCCTCGAATGCGAGGGTGCCTCGCGCGTCGTCATGGTTGATATCCATAACCCTGCCATCCAGGGCTTCTTCAATATCCCCATTGATCCCCTCACCGCGCTGCCTCTCCTCGCCGAATATTTCCGCAAACCCGAATTTGAGAATGCCACCGTCGTCAGCCCTGATGCCGGGCGCGCCAGTGTCACCAGCCGCTATGCTGACCTTCTCCACCTCCCCATGGTTGTAATGCACAAACGCCGCACCGATTTCACTAACGTCAAGACCACCCATGTCGTCGGCGATATCAAAGGTCGCCGCCCCATCATTGTCGACGATCTGATGGCGGGTGGCAGCGTGCTCAAATCCATCGACGTGCTCTACGAGCAGGGCGCCGAAGGCAAGGCTTGCTTCTCTGTCACCCACCCCGTGCTCATGCCCTCCGCCCTCGAGACCCTCGATAAGGATGATCGCATCGAAAAGCTCGTCGTCACCAACACCCTCCCCATCCCACCCGAAAAGCAGCACCCCAAGATCCACATCCTCTCCATCGCCCCCATGCTCGCTGAGATCATCCATCGTATCCACGTCGGCAGCAGCATTTCCGAGAAGCTCGTCCTCACCTGATCCGCAGCGCCATGCCCGCACCCGCTTGCGATCCCATTCGCCTCGAAGTCTTCAAACACCTCTTCTCAGCCATCGCCGAGGAGATGGGCGTCGTCTTGCGTAAAGCCAGTTATTCCCCCAACATCAAAGAGCGCCGTGATTTCTCCTGCGCCCTCTTCGACTCCACCGGTCAGATGGTTGCCCAGGCAGCCCACATCCCCGTTCACCTCGGCTCTATGCCCCTCTCGGTGGCTGCCTCCATCCGCTCTTTTCCCCATCTTGCCCCCGGTGATATCGTCATCCTCAACGACCCCTACCTCGGCGGCACCCACCTCCCGGATGTCACCCTCGTCTCCCCCGTTTTCCATCCAGACGAAAGCGAAACCCTCCTCGGCTTCGTTGCCAGCCGTGCCCACCATGCCGATGTCGGCGGAATCACCCCCGGTTCGATGCCCGTTGCGCGCGAGATCTACCAGGAAGGTCTCATCATCCCCCCCATCCTGCTCGCCCATCGCGGGCAGGTGGATCAGTCCGTGCTTGATCTCATCCTCGCCAACGTGCGCACACCTCAAGAACGCTCAGGAGACCTCTGGGCGCAGATCGCAGCCAATCAGCGCGGTGCCCAGCGCCTGCAAGAAACCGTTGCCCATTACGGCCTGGAGGAGGTCCACCAGTACATGCAGGCTCTCCTCGCCTACACCGAGCGCATGACCCGCCGCCTGCTTGAGATGCTTCCCGACGGCGCTTATTCCTTCGAAGACCAGATGGATGATGATGGCGTGACGGAAACCCCCGTTCCCCTCCGCGTCACCCTCACTATCCACGGCGACGAAGCCACCGTCGATTTCACCGGCACCGCCCCCCAACAATCTGGCAGCATCAACGCCGTCTATGCGATCACGCTCTCCGCCGTGTATTATGTCTTCCGCTGCCTGGTTGGGCTGGATGTACCCAACAACAATGGTTGCCTCGCCCCCATCCATGTCATCGCTCCCGAAGGCAGCCTGGTGAATGCCCGCAAACCCGCCCCCGTGGCTGGCGGCAACGTGGAGACTTCCCAGCGCATCGTTGATATCCTGCTTGGCGCCCTCGCTCAGGCTTTCCCCGGGCGCATCCCAGCAGCCTCGCAGGGCACCATGAACAACTTGACCATTGGCGGTTGGGATGAACGCTACCAGTGCCCCTTCACCTATTACGAGACCATCGGCGGCGGTATGGGTGCACGCCAGGGAGCCGATGGTCCATCTGCCCTGCATAGCCACATGACGAACACCCTCAACACTCCCATCGAAGCCCTGGAGTATGCCTATCCCCTGCGTGTTCTGCGCTACGAGGTCCGCCAAAACTCCGGTGGTAATGGGCACTGGCGCGGCGGCAATGGCATCCGCCGCGACCTGTTGCTGCTCACCGACGCCCAGGTCACCTTGCTCAGCGAGCGCCGCCGCACCCATCCCTATGGCCTGGCAGGCGGCGCACCGGGCGCCAGCGGCGAAAATATCCTCATCCGTCACGAAATTGATAAGCCCCTCCCCAGCAAAGGCTCCTTCGACCTCCATGCCGGGGATATCCTCAGCCTCCGCACTCCGGGCGGCGGTGGATTCGGAGATCCACAGAAGCGATGAACCTTCTCGCTGTCTTTCTCGCCATTGCCCCCGTCTTGGTGATCTTTCTTCTCCTCGTCTTGCGCCGTATGGCAGCCGATATCGCCGGGCTGATCGGCTGGGTGCTCACCATCCTCATCGCCTGGCTCTACTTCAGGACCCCCCTCTGGATCACCCTCCAGGCCTCCGCCACTGGGGTTATCGCCAGCCTGCCCATTGCCCTCGTCGTCGCCACGTCCATCCTCCAGGTCACCGTGATGATCGAAAGTGGCGCCATCGCCCGCATTGTCGCTCTCATTAAAACCATTTCCCCCACCGATCAGATTGTCCAGATCATGCTGATCAACGTTGGCTTTGGCACCCTGCTCACTGCCCTCGGCGCCGTCCCCGTCTCCATCCTCCCCCCCATCATGCTCGCCCTCGGCTACTCATCCTTCACCGCCATCGCCCTCCCCGCCCTCGGCTACGACGCCCTCACCACCTATGCCCTCCTTGGCATCCCCGTTGTCGTATTCGCTGGCTTTGTGAACCTCCCCGTGGAAGAGGTGGGTGGCTATTTCGCCCGTTTCATGCCCGTCATCAGCACCTGCATCGCCCTCGGCATGCTCTGGATCGTTGGTGGCTGGAACATGCTCCGCCGCGGCCTCCTCCCCGCCCTCATCGCCGGTCTCACCGCTGGCTTCGTCTGCATCGGCATGAACAGCCTCGGTCTCATCACCATCACCGGCATCGCCGCTGGGCTGGGGGTCATCCTCGCCATGCTCCTCTACCTCAAGCTCACCGGCAAGCCCCTGCGTGATCCCGCCAAAATGAGCGAAGCTGACCACGCCGCCCAAAAGCGCCTCTCCCTCGCCGCCGCCACCTCCCCCTGGCTCATCCTCACCGCCGTCTCTCTCCTCGTCAACGCCCCCTTCCTCCCCTTCTTCGATCTCGCCTTCAAGCAGTGGGCGATGCCGCTGGAGATCATCCCCGGCGCGCCCGAAAAGCTGCGTGTCCTCTGGCAGGCATATTTCTGGATCCTCGTCAGCACCCTCCTTGCCCTTCCCTTCCTAAAAGTCACTCGCCCCCAGTT
The DNA here is from genome assembly GCA_016932955.1 of Anaerolineales bacterium. Next base: position 12,653 of record JAFGBV010000122.1, read on the forward strand.
ACACACCTCCCTGCGCAAGTGGCTCAAGCGCGCCCCCCGCCCGGTGCTCTCCGCTGCCGTCTTCTTTGCCATCGCATATGTCATCAACCACTCCGGCAAAGCCCTCGATTGGAGCCTCGCCGATCAAACCCGCAATATGGTCTACGTTCTCGCCACCGCCAGCGCTGCCGCCTTTGGCAAGCTCTACCCCCTCGCCGCTCCCTTCCTAGGCCTCCTCGGCGGCTTCATCAGCGGCTCCGAAACATCCTCCATCGCCATGCTCACTGCCCTGCACCTCTCCACCGCCGAAAAGATCGGCGCACTCGGCCTGCTCATCGCCGCTGCCAGTGGCATTGGTGGCGGGTTGGCTTCTGTCATCTCCCCCGCCAAGCTGCAGAACGCATCCGCCAGCATCGACCGCATCGGCGAAGAAGCCCAGGTCTTCCGCACCACCTTCGTCATCTCCATCCTCATCACCGCCGTCTGCGCCCTCATGGCTCTTTTGTGGGCATGAGCTACGCATTTCTAAATCAATATTCACCACCAAGTGTTCTCACGCGTAAGAGCGATAACAAGCCATTCCCCCGGCTATTTATAGTAGAATTAAGATGAATACATCTGTGAAGGGAACGTAGGAGGTAAGAATGCATCAACCGAAGATCCCAATCTCAGACAACATACTTGCTGAATTCTGTCAGCGTTGGAAAGTCTCAGAGCTTGCACTATTTGGATCGATCCTCAGTGATGATTTCCGTCCAGATAGCGATGTAGATATCTTAGTCTCTTTCACTCCTGATTCTCGCTGGGGGCTGTACGATCTGGTTGAGATGAAAGAAGAGTTGGAGATTATTTTTGGCCGTCCGGTAGATCTTGTTGAGCGGGAGGGATTGCGAAATCCATTCCGCCGCCGCTCAATATTGAGCAGTATGCAGGTGGTATATGGATCCTGAAGAGCGCATCTTCGCCTACCTGTGGGATATGCGCGAAGCTGCGCGGCTGATCACCCAATTCTTGCAAGGCGTAACCTTTGCGAGATTTGAATCCGACGTTATGATGCAATCCGCAGTCGAGCGGCAGCTTGAGATCATTGGCGAGGCTGCGCGCCAGGTTTCGCCAGAATTTCAACAGCACATCCGGAAATCCCCTGGCGCAGCATTATCGGCCTCAGGAATATTCTTATCCATGACTATGGCGGTGTGAAACTAGACCGTGTGTGGCTGATTGCGTCCACGCGTATCCCAGAATTAGTTGGATTACTAGATCCGCTCATTCCCCCATTGGATAGTGATGACATACCTGGCTAAGATCACAAGCCAGTTAATCAACCATCAACGTTCACCTTAACCAGCCTGTTTTCCGTCTCTCAGCCTCTTCCACGCCCCCACCCACGGCTCCCCCAGCCGGTGGCGCTGCGGCAGCTTCACCCCCTGCGCCTTCTCCGCCACCTGCGCCGACAATCCCGCCACCTGCGCCCAGTCATCCGCCAGCACTGCCTGCCTCAGCCCCCTGCCCAATCGCTCGCTCCACTGCCAGTCCATGCGGAAGCGATCTGCCTTCACCCAATAGCCGCGTTTCTCCCACGCTGCCACCGAGACATCCACTGTTTCCCAGATCGACTCCAGCGCCAGCGCCAGGAACGCCGCCAGGTCGCGCGTCTTCTCATCAATCGTCCCTTGCGCCATCAGCTCGCGCAGCGCCAATACTACGCCCCGCATCAATTGTGCGCGCTCTTTTCCTGCCCCTTCCGGGTTGATCACACGTCCCACGTTCGCCTCGTCAGTTACAAATATAAACCTTCATAAAACTTCCGCCCGATTATACCCTCTTTATTGACGTTCATCGTCCTCTGCTTTATAATCACCGCACTTAATCCAGCGGGGAAGTGCTGGAATTGGCAGACAGGCATGACTTAGGATCATGTGCCGCAAGGCGTAGGGGTTCGATTCCCCTCTTCCCCACTACCCCAAAACTCCCTTTCTTTGCGGATTGGGAGTTCTTATTTATCGTGAAATACCGAGCGCTTCCCAAAGCAAGAATAGAACCATTGCGAGTGTAAAACTCACTCAATGGGAGATTGAGCCGGTGCAGCTGTGCGTCTGTCATCTTCGATATTCACCAGCGCAGGGATGAACAGTGCAGCGATCGTCACCAGGATGCAGATAGCGCCCCCAGCCACATACCACACCCGCACCCCTACCCAATCCGCCACCGGGCCGGCAATCAGCAGGCTCAGCGGCATCATGCCAGTCGCCCCCGCACTGATGAGTGAGAAGACCCGCCCCTGGTAATCGGGTTCGATGGTCGTTTGGAAGATCGCCCCGATGGGCCCGTTGGCATACACCTGGGCGAAGCCAAGGATGAAATTGGCCGCCAGCAGCAGCCAAAACAGGCTGGCTGGCGCAAGCCCGGTCAGGATCACCCCAACCCCGATCCCGATAATCCCCATGAAGGAGGTGATGATCCGCTTCTTGAATCCTCCCCAGGCGCTCAGGGTCAATCCGCCCACGATAACCCCCACTCCAAAGAACGACTCCACCCAGCCCAATTCGGCTGCCCCGCCCTTGAATTCTTCCATCACCAGAAGGGGCAGCAGTGCCGAGCTGGGGCTGAGCAGGAAATTCAGCAGCATCGCCAGCAGGATCAACCCCAGCAGTCCTGGCCATTTCACCACGTAGCGGAATCCGTTTGCCAGGTCACCCCAGTAGGATGTCTTCTGGCTGGTTCCGTTTGCCTCGGCTACCAGGCGTGGTGGCTGCGGGATTGCCACAAAGAGCAGCGGCAGGATCGCCAGTGCAGCCGTACCGATATCGATTGCCAGCACCCCTTGCGTGGGCAGCAGACCGAGTAGCAGCGCCCCAAGCGGCGGAGCAAAGATGTTCAGAAAGCCGTGCAGGAGCTGGTTCAAGCCGGAGATACGCGTCAAATGTTTGTGCGGCACCATCAGCGAGGTGGATGCCGTCATCGCTGGGTGGTGGAATGCGCCTCCCAGCGAGCGGATGAAGAGGATGGCATAGATATGCCAAACTTGCACCAGCTCGGTAGCGAATAAGAAGATCAGTACGCCGGTAACCGCTGCAATCCCGGCATCCGCCACGATCATGATCAAGCGCCGGTTCCATCGGTCAACAAGCGCCCCCACAAATGGCCCCAGCACCACTTGCGGCAGTAATGCCACCAGGCTGGCTGTCGCCAGTATCGTCGCCGATCCGGTTTGCTGGGTCAGCCACCACACCAGCGCAAACTGGACCAGCGCGCTGCCGACCAGGGAGAAAACTTGCCCGCCCCAGATCGTAAAGAACTTAGCCGCCCAGCGTTCAGTCGCGGCGGGAGTGGGAGTGGGCGATTCGTGCATGGTATCCATCTTGATATCTACCAATTGGTTGTCCTGCAGGTTCAATAGCCAGTCACGGTGTACAGGTTGAATTCGATTATAATACTTTCACCTAGATACATCGCAACAGAGAGTAGGCGGCTGAGCCTATACAACCTCTGGTCGTTATCGTATCCTGGTTTTCTGAGTTGTTTCCCTTGCCCGAATAGCGGCTTCTCGAACAAGACTTTTTTGAAAGGATAGAATAGATGAATTGCACAAAAACCTGGCGCACTGGGATCGTTGCCTTCACCTTATTCGCCTTGTTACTCACCTCATCCTCCACAGTCGCCGCACCGAACACCCCTACTTACTCTTTCTCACTCTCGCCTACCAGCGCCACCCAATCCACCGCCAAGGTTACCTTGACGATTAGCAGTCTCCTTGGGCAAAACCCGCCCTCCGCTCATTGGTATGGGCCGAGCGGCGCGCAGGTCAGCCCAGCTTGTTCCGGCAGTTCCAACTTGGTCCGCGAGTATATTTACGTGGGAGGCGTATTATTCGAAGTACGCGACTACTTCTACATTAGCCCTTGTAATCGCGATCCCGGCACATATCGCGTAGAAGTCGGCTGGGAGTATGAGGGAACTTTCACGATCTCAGAGTCTCCTCCCCCTCCACCTCCTACCTATCTGACCTTGCTGCCGCTGGTTCAAAAATCGCCCTTGCTGTACGGCCCGTTCTCAAAGCTGAGCCCGGCAGATGGTGTGACCGGGGCGCAAACGACCAGCCTTACATTGGATTGGGGAGTCAGCACAGGTATATCCAATTACGCCTTCTGCTTTGACACGAGCGACGACAACGCCTGCACCAATTGGGTTGAAACCGGCGCAAGCACCCAGGCATCGATCGATGGGCTCATCAAAGAGACAACCTACTACTGGCAAGTGCGAGCCGTAGCCAGCCAAGAAACCATCTATGCAGATGGCGCAGAAACAGCCTATTGGTCATTCACCACCGGAAAACCGCTGGTCGGCACTTGGACAGAGATGACTTCCGCCGCCGAATGGACAGCAAGAAAAAGCCACTCAAGCGTGGCTTTGCCAGACGGGAGTATTGTTTTGGTAGGCGGCTTTGACGGTACCAATTACCACAATGATGTATGGCGCTCAATAGATCAGGGTTCAACCTGGACGCAGATGACCGCTGCCGCCCCGTGGGTAGCAAGAAGTGGCACCTACACCACTGTGGCCTTACCAGATGGCAGCATCGTGCTGATGGGTGGCTACGATGGCACCAATTACCGCAACGATGTCTGGCGCTCAACAAATAATGGTGCCAACTGGACGCAGATGACTGCTGCTGCCGAGTGGGTGGGGAGAAGCGGCGGCTTCAGCAGCGCGGCCTTGCCGGACGGAAGCATCGTCCTGATGGGCGGCTATAATACCTCTGGCGGATACCGCAGCGATGTGTGGCGCTCAACCGATAATGGAGCAAGCTGGACCCAGATGACCGCTGCCGCCGAATGGTCAGCAAGGACGAGCCACTCGAGTGTAGCCCTCACAGACGGGAGTATCGTGCTCATGGGCGGAAATAACAGTAGCGGTCGCCTGAACGATGTCTGGCGCTCAACCGATAATGGAGCAAGCTGGACCCAGATGACCGCCAACGCCGAATGGGCAGCACGAATCTACCACGCCTGCGTGGCTTTACCAGATGGTAGCATTATTTTGATGGGCGGTTATGATGGCACCAATTACTTCAACGACATGTGGCATTCAACGGACAACGGAGCAACCTGGGTAGAGGTCACCAACAACGCTCCATGGGTGGAAAGAGCCGGCTCCAGTGTGGTTTTACCCGATGGAAGCATCGTTCTGATGGGCGGTAATTCCAACAGCGGTCGCTTGAATGATGTCTGGAGATTCGAACCTTAGGATTAAATGACAGAAAGAAAAGACGCACCTGTGGAGGTCAAACTATGCCCGACCTTCACAGGTGTGGATTAAATTCCTTCCTTTGGTTCTTTTAGACGGTCCTACTATGTATTAATTTTTCATATAAACCAACACCTCCTCGCCCGAGAAATCAAATCTGCGGTATAATCTCCGTCCGAAAATCAACAGGAAGGACACTCGCCTTGAAAATTGACACCCAAATCCTCGAAGACCACCAGGCCAAGCTGGTCGTAGAAGTCGATCCTGCCCAACTGGAGGCCGCCAAGCAGCGTGCCGCCCGCAAGATCGCCCAGAAAACCAAGATCTCCGGCTTCCGCCCTGGCAAAGCCCCCTACCCTGTCATCCTGCGCAGCGTGGGCGAAGCCGCCGTCATCGAAGAAGCCGTTGAGCTCCTCGTCGACGAGATCTATCCCAAAGTCATCACCGAGTCCGGCATCCACCCCTTCGGTCCGGGTCGCCTGGAAAACATCCCCAGCATGGACCCGCTGACCTTTGAGTTCATCGTCCCCCTCGATGCCGAAGTCACCCTCGGCGATTACAAAGCTATCCGCATCCCTTATGAGCTTGAGCCTGTCAAAGAAGAAGAAGTGGATCGCGTCATTGATAACCTGCGTGAGCGCAACGTCATCCTCGAACCCGCTAACCGCCCCGCTCAGGTCGGTGACGAAGTCTACCTTCACATTGACGGAAAGCGTACCCAGCCCACAGAAGGCGAAAAACCCGAGCTGCTCTCCAATCAACAGCACACCATCGTCATCCCCTCCACTGGTGATAATGCCGATGAGCAATGGCCCTTCCCTGGCTTTTCCAATCACTTGGTCGGCATGTCCGCCGGTGAAGAGAAGACCGTCACAGTGACCTTCCCCGAAGATTCCGATTACGAATCCCTGCGCGGCGTCGAAGCTGAGTTCAGATTCCACCTCGACGAAGTCAAAGCTCGCACCCTACCTGAGCTGGACGATGAATTCGCCCAGTCAATTAACGAGGAGTACAATTCCATTCAGATGCTCCGCGACGAAATTCGCAAGATGCTTGAGCAACAGGCTAAAGAAGCCTACGACGACGAGTACACTAACAAAATCATCACCCAAATGGCCGAAGAAGCCCAGATCAAATACCCACCTCAGCTCCTCGAGCAGGAAATTGACAACCACATCGAACAACTCAAAGATCGCCTCGCTTCCCAGAAAATGGAACTGGAAACCTACCTCAAGCTGCAGCAAAAAGACCTCGAGGCCTTTCGCCAAGAGGTCAAACCTCTGGCAGAAAACCGCATCCGCCGCTCCCTTGTGCTCTATGAGGCTGCCCGCGCTGAAAAGATCGAGGTCACTCCCGACGAAGTGCAAGCCGAATCGGCCCGTACCCTCGGTCAGATGAGTCAGTATTACGAGCCCAAGCAGGTGCAGAAGATGATGAATAAAGAGTTCGTCCAGAATATGGTCAGCAGCGTCAGCTCCGAGATGATCGCCCGCCGTACCCGCGAGCGCCTCCAGGCCATCGCCCGCGGCGAAGCGCCCGTTGAAGAGCCTTCTGCCGAAGCACCCGCGCCGGAAAAGCCAAAGAAACCGCGCGCTGCCAAGAAAACGAAGAAAACCGAAACCACGGAACAGTCCACATCTGTTGAATCAGAAAGTTTAGAGGTATCCCAATGAATCACATCCAACCCGCATCCCTCATCCCCATGGTGATCGAAACGTCCGCCCGCGGCGAGCGCGCCTATGATATCTTCTCGCTCCTGCTGCGTAATCGGATCATCTTCCTCGGCACCCCCATCAACGACCAGGTTGCCAATCTCATCGTCGCCCAATTGCTCTACCTCAACCAGGAAGACCGCGAAGCCCCCATCTCCATGTACATCAACTCCCCCGGCGGGCAGGTCTATTCTGGACTCGCCATCTACGACACCATGCAGATGATCAGCAACCCCGTCGCCACCACCGCTGTCGGAGTCACTGCCTCCTTTGGCACACTCCTCCTCGCTGCCGGCACCAAGGGCATGCGCTATGCCCTCCCACACGCCACCATGCACATGCACCAGCCACTCGGCGGCGCTCAGGGTCAGGCCACCGATATCGAGATCCAGGCCCGCGAGATCCTGCGCCTCAAGTCCCGCCTCAACGAGATCCTTGCCCATCACACCGGCCACCCCCTCGAAGAGATCGAGCGTGACACCGACCGCGACTACTACATGGATGCCCGCACTGCCGCCGATTACGGCCTGATCGACCAGGTGCTTGAAAACCCCACCGATAAAAAAGCCTGATTAGCCTCAGTTCATAGTAATCCTCACCCTGTTGGGGCGAAGCGGTGTTGAGAACACCCCCGGAAGGATCAGAAACGCGCTTCGCCCTTCTTTATTGAATATGCCCCTCCTAGACCTTTCCTCCATCCAAGCCCTCATTCTCGACATGGATGGCGTTCTCTGGCGCTCCCAGGAGCCCATCGGTGACCTCCCCGCCATCTTCGCCCAGATCGCCCGCCGCGGCTGGAAGGTGGTCCTTGCAACAAACAATGCCACCCGCTCCATCAGCATGTATGTCGAGAGAATGGCTTCCTTCGGTGTTCAGGTCGCGCCCTGGCAGGTGGTCAATTCCGCCCAGGCTGCTGCCCGCTTCCTGCAAAGGCGTTTTCCCCAGGGTGGTGCTGTCTTCGCCGTTGGCGAGCGCGGCGTTCAAGAAGCGCTTGAAGAGCATGGCTTTCATCTTGCCGAGACCAATGTCCTCGCTGTTGTTTCTTCCATGGATCGCAGCCTCAGCTACGAGAAGCTACGCCGCGCCACCCTGCTCATCCGCGGCGGCGCACTCTTCGTTGCCACCAATCCCGACCGCACCTTCCCCACCCCCGAGGGCCTCATTCCCGGCGCTGGCTCCATCCTTTCTCTCCTCGAAGCCGCCTCCGATCAGCAACCCATTGTCTGCGGAAAGCCCGCCCCCGAGATGTACCTGATCGCCCTTGAGCGCCTCGCTGTCTCCCCTGCCCACACCCTGGTCGTCGGCGACCGCCCCGAAACCGATATCGCCGGCGCGCAGGCCATCGGTTGCCGCACTGCCCTCGTTCTTTCCGGCGTCGTCGGTCCTCAGGAAGCATCCTGCTGGCAGCCCCCTCCCGATCTCATCATCGAAGACCTCACCACCCTCGTTCACTTGCCCTGACCCGGCAATGTTAGCTACTCTCCCCCTCATCTACGATCTTGACCTGCCTGCCCTCTCCAGCCTCCTCCAAAGCTGGGGGCAGCCTGCTTACCGCGCGGCACAGATCTGGGAGGGTCTCTATCGCCAGCTCTGGAATACCTCTGAGCAGTTCACCAGCCTGCCCAAAGTCCTGCGTCAGCAGATTGCTGCCCACCTCACCTTCTCAAACCTTCACCCCGTTGATTTCCTCACCTCGCGCGATGGCGAAACCGTCAAGACCCTTTTCCGTATCCCCGGCGGCGATCCCGCCAGCAGTCTTGCCATCGAAGCCGTCCTGATGCGCTACTCCCGCCGCCGCACCTTGTGCATTTCCTCCCAGGCTGGCTGCGCTATGGGCTGCACCTTCTGCGCCACCGGGCAGATGGGCTTCCGCCGCCACCTCACCTGCGGTGAGATCGTCGAGCAGGTGCTCTACTATGCTCGCCTTCTTGCCGCCCAGGGCGAATCTGTTACCAATATCGTCATCATGGGCATGGGTGAACCATTCCATAATTACGAAGCCACCCTCCAGGCTATCGACCGCCTCAACCATCCCCAGGGCTTCAATTTCGGCGAGCGCCGTTTCACCATCTCTACTGTTGGCCTGGTACCCATGATCCGCCGCTTCACTCAGGAGCGCCGCCAGATCAACCTAGCCGTCTCCCTGCACGCCGCCGACGATGCGCTGCGCGCGACTCTGCTCCCTGTGAACCGCAAGTACCCTCTCAGCGAGCTTTTCTCTGCCTGCCGCGACTACATCCAGGCTACCCACCGCCGTCTCACCTTCGAGTGGGCACTGATCCAAGGCGTCAACGACAGCCCAGATCAGGCACACCGCCTCGCCCTCCGCCTGCACGACCTGCGCCTCAGTCCCAAATCATCCCCCCTCGTCCATGTCAACATCATCCCCCTCAACCCTACTCGCAAATACGCCGGGCAGCCCTCGCCGCACCAGGCAGCCCTCGCCTTCCAAGCCGAGCTCCAGCAGCACAACATCCCCTGCACCATTCGCCTGCGCCGCGGCATCGGGATCCAGGCTGGCTGCGGCCAGCTCGCCACCGATTTGAATACGTGATATAGTAGTTATATGGATATCGGTCGCATTTTTCGCACATTCTGGTTCCGCATGACCTTGTCTGTGCTGGTCAGTGAAGTGGTCCTGGTAGCCCTGGCCTGGCTGCTCCACCGGCAGGTGAGCGTACTGCAGCACCTGCGCTTCGGTGATCTACTGTTTACGCTTGGAGTGATTATTTGCTTTATGGCCATTTTTTGGATGAGAGGCAGACCGTATGATGCAAACCCAAGCATCAACCCCGGAGGGCCAGCCTTCTCAACCCAGGCTTCAAAGGAAGAGCAGCGCATACTTGCGCATGACAGTGCCATGCGGCAAAAAGCGGTGGGCATATTCCTGTTTGCCCTCGGGCTGCTGACGATCTTGGTGTCACTGGGCTTTACGTATCTGATCCATTAGGCAAAGTTGCATAAGCGATAATTACTGTTCGGAGTCATAGAGCGTGACATTTATTCCTCACAAGCCAAACTGCACCACCAGCTCCGGTCCTTCGCCGTACACCTCACCCGCATAACCTCCCCACCGCTCCACAATTCGGAATCCCTGCTTTGCAATGAGATCCGTGAATTGCTCTGCATAGTAACAGCGCATCAAGATCTTCAGCACCGCCTCCTCCACTACTACCTCCCCCTTGTAACGGCGGTAGATAAGCTCCGGGTACAGGGTCATCTGCTCCGCGTCCAGCCTCGGACGCCGGTCCGAGCAGGTCACCTTTCCCCCCTCCACCGCGACCTTCCAGCTCAGCGTCTCCTCCACCGAAACCCATTTCTCCGTCAGCACCTCCCACGGAGAATGCGGCCTGAACACATTCAAGATCGCCGTTCCTCCTGGACTCAGGTGACGCCGGATGCATCCCAGCATCTCCTCCACCTCCTCGTCCGTTTCCAGGTTTTGCATCACCCGGAACGGCGCAATGATCAGGTCAAACCTTCGCCCCAGCTCGAAATCCGAAATATCCCCCACCTCCACCCGTGCAATCTCCCGACCTATTTTGGCTATACGCAGCTTCTCCCGGCAGATTGCAACCATCGCCTCCGAAAGATCGATTCCGTGAATGTACCCACACTCCCTGCTCAACGCCAGCGTCACCCGTCCCGTTCCGCAGCCCAGCTCTAGCACAGCTGCCTCCTGCGAAGGGATGCGCTCCAGGTAGAACGGGATATCATTCGGCGCATTCGGGTTGTAATCATAAAACCTAGCTGCTGCTGTGCGAATATCGACTTTCGCCATATCGAATCCTTTCCTATCCCTCCTCCACCGCCTCGAAAGCCAACCGCAGCCGCCGCACCCACACCTTGTGCTGCCTGCATGCCGCCACCAGCCGCATCCCCGGCTCGCTTTCCAGGAAGCCCCCAGAAGCGACGATCACCCCCTCCACTTGCCGATCCTTCAGCATCTCCTCCAGTCGTTCCATCCCGCCGATCACACTCACCCCGTGGATACTCCGCCCCCAGGTGTAAGGGTCTGCATCCAGGATACCCACCGGACGGTAGCCAAGCTCAGCATCACGCAGCATCCAGCGCAGCGCTAGCTCACCCGCATCGTCCGCCCCCCACAGCAGCACATTCGCTAGCCCTTTCCGCCCCCGCTGCAGGTTGTACAGCCGGTCGAGCACCTGGAACGAAGCCCGGCTTGCTGCCAGCCCCAGCAGCAGGAAGATCACGTACAGCAAGAAAATATCCCCCCGGAACAGATCGCGTGGGTAAAGCAGCCGCTCCGCCAAGAATGCCAGCAACCCCGCCAAAAGCGCCGCCCCGCCGTAGCGTAGCAAATCATTAAAGCCCACATAGCGCCACACACCCCGATAAACCCCCAGCAGGTAAAAAGCCAGGTAAGCCGTGCCCATCGCAAACGGCCACGAGCGCAGGAACAGCGCCATGCTCTCTTCCGTCATGTTCAGCCCGTAGCGCGTCCAGAACGCCAGGTAATAACTCACCCCAATCAGCAGCAGGTCCAGCCCAATCTCGAACATCCGCCGCTTGTAGGTCAGGTTACTCACCAGCCGCCCCAGCGTCCCCGGTGCCCCATTCGACGCGCTCACTACCTTCAAGCGCGCCAGATACCCTGCAAACAACGAAAGCCCGATCAGTACCAGCGGCACCAGCACCAGGCTCAGGTCGTAATCCAATGCCTCCAGCGCCGCCGAAGCCACCCCCGAGATCAGCGCCACCCCATACAGCACCAGCACCGCCTGCCGTTCGCTCAGCCCAAACGCGATCAGCCGGTGCGACGTGTGGTCCGTGCCCCCCTGCGCTGGCGATTGTCCCCGCATTAGCCGTGTGATCGTCACCATCGTTGTATCCAGGATTGGCAGCAGGAAAAGCAGTGTCGGCACCCCGATCACAGCAAACACATTCGAAGCCTGCGCCCGCCGGGCGATTGCCAGCGCTGCAAGCGAGAAGCCAAGCAGCATGCTCCCGCTATCGCCCATAAAGATGCGCGCCGGCGGGAAGTTGAACACTAAAAACCCCAGGATCGCCCCCGCAAGAGAGAGCGAGAGCAGCAACAATGTGTCGTTTCCTCCCCGCCAGAAGAAGTAACTCAACACCCCCGCCGCCACCAGCGCTACCCCTCCCGCCAGCCCGTCCATATTATCCAGCAAGTTGATCGCGTTCGTGATCCCCACCAGCCAAAAGAACGTCAGCAAGATGTTTGCGACCGGCCAGGGGAAGAAATTGATCGTGTTATCCCCAAAGAAGATCACCACCGTGGCTGCCAGCAGTTGTCCCACCAACTTCGTCGGCGGCTTGATGCGCCTGAAATCGTCGAACAATCCCAGTGCAAACATCATCCCCGCCCCCACCAGCAGGCTCCACCGCTCTTCCAGCCCCTTGACCGTATCCGGGTATCCCAGCGCAAAGATCACCACAGTCAGCGCCCCAGCCAACAACATCCCTACTCCCCCCAGGGTAGGCGTTGCCTGTCGGTGCCAGCGATCCTTGCGCGGCACCGCCACCTTCCCCACTCGAAAGCTCAGCCAGCGCACCAGCGGCACGAAAGCCAGGCTAAGCAAAATAGCAACAATCAATGACATACTGGAATACCCCGCTATATAATGATCGTAAAAATACTACGGCGTCTGCAATGCCTGGAGCTGCTGCACAAATGTTGTCAGCCTCTCTTGCTGTGCTTCCGGCGCCGCTGAAAGAGCTGCCATCGCATGTGTTAATGCGGACGTCGGGTTGCCAAGCTGGTAGGTCAGTCGCGCCAGCGTCTCCTCAATCTTCCAGATATCCGTTGCCCTCGGTCCCAGTTCCAGCGCTTGCTGGTACACGTCCAACGCCTCCTGCAGCAAGTCCTTATCCGGGTTCTCCGCATCCTGACTCGCCAGCTCGATGTACACATTCCCAGCCGATACCAGGTAACCGATCTTAGAGCTCTTCTCCGCTGACGTAGCCACCTCCACCGCCTGCAGGTAATGTTCCAGAGCCTGCTCCAGTGCTGTTGCTTTCTCTTCCGCTGTCCCCGCATTTCGCGCAATCGCCGCGTAATAATCGCCCATCAGCCCTTGCGTCATGCTGTACTGATCATCCAACTCCAGCGCATGCTCCAGCTTTTCCTGCGCCAGGTCTGGTTTCCCAAGCAGATTGAGCAGCAAGATCGCCCATTCTCCCCAGATCGTTGAGTTATTCGGGCTGAGTTGTACTGCCACGGAGTAGTAGTCGGAGGATGTTTCGGCACGTTCCTGGCGGTCGGCTGCTTCCGTTGCTGTCCCTGCCCACCATGTGTAAAGCCGCGCCAGGTTGGCAGTATGGTCCGTGTTCAACGGATTAATCCCCTGGGCTGTGATCAGATCTTCCTCTGCCTGCTGCACGAGGTCTGCCTTCGCCTGATCGTCTTCGGCAAGTTTCGCCTGCTCCAGGTAACTCCGCCCCAGGAAAAGGTAATAATGGTCCTCATTGGGCGACAGTTTTAGCGCCTCCTTGTAAAGGTACGTCGCCACATCCCATTGATCGCTCTTTGTGAACGGATCAGCCATCTTAAACATGATATCCGCGTGGATCACCCGCAGGTTGGTGGTGAATGCCAGGACAAAAACAACAATCATCGCCACCCCCGCGCTCAGCCAGCCAAACGACGCCGGGTTGGTACCTCGTGCCGGCAGCATCTCTGGCAGCGCGTAAGCCAGTCCGATCGCCATTAGCAGCAGGAAAAGATAATAATTTGTCAGCAGCGCCCCCAAACTGGCAACCCGTTCCAGCACATCCAGTTGGTTCTCCATGGTTGTGCTGACCAGCCTCACCAGGTTGAAGCTATGCCACAACCAGAACAGCATCGTCACCCCAAACGACACTCCCAGACTCACTCCCCAGGCTTTCCACCATGTTTTCAGGTCATTTACTTCCTCCAACTGAGCGGTGGTCAGCAGCGTCCCCGCCAGCCATGTCGTCATCACCAGTGCCAGCACGCCCAGCGAACGGGCGTTATCCTTGTTTGGCAGCACCGTCATTGCATTCGCCATGATCGTGAAGACATTCTTCTCCTGGCTGGAATTGCTCACAAAATCGTACCCCAGGGTTACCATCACGATGCTCACAATCACCACCCCGATCAGCACGCCCCGCAACCATAACGGCCCACTTCCCAGGCGGTCAGTGCGGGCGTAATCCATCCGCCGGCGCTTGCCAGCCGCAGCTTTCTTGCTGCGCTTGGTTTCAACGCTTTCTGCACCTTCCCCCTGCTCCACCTTCACTGTAGCCGCCTCCGCCTCAGCTACCCTGGGCAGGATATACCCCACCACCAGCAGCAGCCCTGCATAGACCCAGAACAGCGTGCGCGTTGCCACGATCGCAATCCCAAAGTTGATCTCCGCAAAGTGCGCCACCACCGCCGCTAGCAGCATGATGATCATCAGCGAGCTGCCACGGTCTTTCTGCCCCTCGCTGGTATCTTCCTGCTTTGCCAGGATCGCAAAGATCGTCAGGTATGCCAGCACACCCAGGATCATCCCGAAGGGTAGCCCCACCCCCAGGAATCCCACCCCCTGCCATAGCACCAATCCTGTCGCCACAATCACGCCCCCACCAATGAAGAACGCCAGGAACAGGTTGCATTGCCGCTTGCTGCGCACCAGTCCCATCCACTTCAACCCATAATAGAACACCGAGCCAAAAACAGATAAATAAGCCACCAACCCCAATCCACCCGTGATCACCAGCGAATCCCAGGTCTCATTGTGCGAGCGGTCCGGCGAAGCGTTGCGTTTCTCCAATCGCCCCAATTCCGGCGGATAGAACTGGTTGTACGCCACATACATTCCCTCCGGTCCGTACCCGATTAACGGGCGGAGGAAATTGAGCGCGTCCTTATCCCCGTCCGGGTACACAATCGCCTCGTGTGGCAGCACCAGTGCCGAAGCACCCCGCCAAATCTGGATACGCACCTGGCTCGTGCGCTGGTCGGTATCAAAAACTTGCCCAAACCGCCCCAGCCAGGGCAGGCTGCGCAACCCCTCCAGCGGTCCATTGGGTATGTTCAACCCGATCAGGAACAACCCAGCGAGCGCTGCTACCGCGATCGCGGTTAGCATCACCCAGCGTTTGCGCCAGTACAGAGATAATAACACGAAGAAGAAGAATAAACCCGCCAGCAGCCCCAGGAAAGGCCCACGGCTCCCGCTCATATAGATCGCGATCAATTCCAACGCCGCAATGAACACATAGATCGTCCCCCTCACCAGGTTCGCCCCCAACCGCTTATCCTCGCGCAGGATGCACTGGAACGACTGCACGATCCGCCCCATCGTCAGCGGCACGATCATGATCAGGTATGCCGCAACAAAGATCGAGTTACCCATGTTCGATGCGATCCGGTTCGAAACATTGCCCCCCCACGGAACCGGGTCGATCTGGTAACGCTGCAAGATGCCATACAGGCTCACCGGTAGGCTTGCCAGGATCGCCGCCGTAATGATCCGTTCCACCTGCGCCTTTTTCCGCAGGTTAGCGATGATCGTGATGAAGATGACGATATAAGAAAAAGTGGTATATGTCCCCTGCATACGCTGGTACGAGCCCAGCAGGCTGATCCGCGGTGTGACCGAAAAGATCGTTGCCACCAGGTACATCGCCGCCAACGCCGCCACCGGCGCTAATAATGGAATACGCCGTAGTGCGCCTAACAGCGAGCCACTCTTTTCCAGGTATTCCCACTTCGCCCCTCCTTGCTCCAGCAGCTTCACCACCCATGCACCCAGAGCCAGCAGCGCCAGCGAACGTACCAGTGTCGCCTTATCCGGTTCAAAGATGCGGCTGGAATAAATGTTAAAGAAAACCGGGGCAGCAATAACCGCAATGATCCACACGGCTTCCATGATCCCCTCACAATAACGGCTTAATTTCGTGGGCATATCCTCTTCCTCAAAGCCAAGTCGCCGAGAAGCACAGTTCCGCATCGGTCTGGCATAAGTCTCCGGGTTGTATGGTATGATTCGCCCGGGTCATTCCTTGACCATCCTGGGTTATGGAACAACCCGCTTACGATAACACAAATTCCGAGAGACATCAAGGCTAAGTCATGAGTCTTGCCCAGCGCAGCGTGCGTTCTTCTACGTACAACATAGCCGCCAGTGCGATTCAAACCATAGTCCAGTTTGGGCGCTCTATCGTGTTGGCTCGCCTACTGGCTCCGGATGATTTCGGCATCTATTCTTACGTGATGTCCTTTGTTGTTCTCACCCGTGACCTGCCCTCTTTTGGCATGATCTCTGCCCTGTTACATAGGGCATGCGAGAGCGAAGGAGAGCAGGCATTACGCGTGCACTTCACGCTCAGTCTTATATTTAACTTGATTTGGGCTTCAGGGCTGGCTGGTATCGGCTATTTCGTCATAGTTCCTAAAAACCATTGGGTGCTCCTGGTGATCCTTGCGACACAGGTAGTCGATAATCTTTCCCTGACCGGCAAGATGGCGCTAGCCCGTAAGGTGCTTTTTGCGCGCATCGCCGTGATCAACACGATAATCACTGTTTTGGGCACAGCCACGGCCCTCCTGCTGGCATGGCGAGGCGCAGGGCTACTAAGCCTGGTCTCCACGGATATCATTGCTGCCCTAGTCCCCATCATTGGCTATTACATTTACCAACCCACCTGGAAACCGCGCCTGGGATGGTCTCGCGACGTGGTTCATTATTTTATTTCTTTCGGCAAGCGTAGCCTGGTTGCATCTCTCTTGCAAGAAGCAATGGACAACGTAGACGATCTCTGGACCGGGAGGCTGCTGGGGGATGCAGCCCTTGGCTACTATTCGCGTGCTTATACCTTCGCCACTTATCCGCGCCGTGTGCTGGCGATGCCGCTCAACAACGTGGCTGCTAGCACCTACGCCTCGCTAAAAGAAAATCGTAAGCGCCTCTCCCAGGCTTTCTTCCGCGTCAATGCTTTCCTTGTGCGTTCCGGCTTCTTCTTTGCAGGCCTTATGGCTTTGGTAGCGCCGGAGTTTATCCACCTGGCGATTGGCATCAAATGGTTGCCGATGCTAGATGCTTTCCGCCTGATGCTCATCTACACCATGCTCGACCCCATCAAGGCTACCATCTCAAATGTCTTCACAGCGGTCGGAAAACCCGAAAAAACCGTACTTGCCCGGTTGATCGGACTATGCATCATGCTGATTGGCCTGGTGATTCTGGGGCCGCGCTGGGGCATCGCCGGGGTCGCCCTGGCAGTGGATATCATGATTGTCGTCACCATCACCATATTGCTCTGTCAGGCACGGGCCCACGTCGACTTTTCTCTACGACGTATGTCCGCGATTCCCGCCCTGGCATTGGGTCTGGGCATGCTGGCAGCGCGAGCGGCCATCGCCCTACCTGGCATTGTTGGCTCTCCCTGGCGCACTGGTGGGCTCAAGATCGTAGTTTTTTCCCTGATCTATGGCGCCACTTTGTTGCTCCTAGAGCGTGAGTTGATCCCCATGCTGTTCAAGATCTACCGTCAACTCCGCCCAGAGCATATCCAAGAAACGGATGCAAAACCCACTGATGTAGAGCAAACATGATTATTACTGACCAATTTGTTATGTTGAATTTCCCCAAGACCGGCAGCAGTTTTGTGCGCCAGGTACTCAAGAACATTCACGGCTACAACCACCTGCCAAATCGGCTGCGCCACGCGCTTCACCTTGAGCAGCCCCCCCCCATGATCGAGCTGCTTCTACCTGTCGTCGAAGGCACACAAACTTATAAAACTCGTGGCCCTCATGGAACCTACCAGCAAATTCCAGATGAGCATCGGCACAAAACGATCGTCAGCTTGGTTCGCAATCCTTATGATCGCTACATCTCTGCTTACCTGTATGGATTCTGGAAGAAAAAATACTCGGCACTATTTCCGGATATTATACAAGAGTACCCAAATTTCCCAAACATCAGCTTTGTGGAGTATTATCACCTTGCCCATTTACATGCACGTACCAATAAGCTCAAGGGCATTTCTCCCAAGGTCGACTTGGGTGTGAATACCATTCAATTCATCCAATTCTATTTTCCCTACCCTCAAACAGTGCTTACACGCATAGATGAGGACTATATCACCGAAAAGCATTATACGGATGATATGCCAACTATCAGATTCCTGCACCAGGAAAACTTAAACCAGGAGCTTCACGCATTTCTCGCTAACTGCGGATATCCACAGCAGAAGATCGCTTTTCTCCGCAACGCGAAGCGAATAAACGTAAGTCAGCGTGGAAAGAACCAACAAATGCGCACAGATTTCATCACCTCTGACCTAGCAGAGCAAATCTACAAACGGGACCGCCTATTATTTGACCTGTTCCCAGAGTATAAATGGTCGCTTGACAAGAAAGACCAGGTAGACCCGTGATCATCCGCATCGTTCAGCGCAAGCAACACCAGGTGCGCCATGCGATCCATCGCTTTGCAGCCAGGCGCTGGAAACCTTGGTCAGAGCGACCTAAAGTCTTGCTGAATAGCGTTCCAAAATCTGGCACCAACCTGCTCAGCCGTTGCCTGGAACTAATGCCCGGCTTGACATTCTTGCAAGTGTCGCTCAATCGGCCAAAAGGTCCGCTGGACCTAAGAAATAAGCTGCTGCGCGCCTATCCTGGCAGTTTCATAAAGGGACATATCCTGTACACAAACGAATACCAGGAAATCATCCAAAACCTTAATTTCACCACATTGCTGATGGTGCGTGATCCACGCGATATCGCCGTTTCATTGATGCACTGGGTTACCTACAAGAATCCACATCACCGCCTGCACCATTACTTTTCCAGCCTGAAAGATGATAACGAACGTTTGATGGCAGTGATCCGAGGCGTCCTCCCACACGCGATTGGCGACCAACGCGGCCTGGAAAATATTGCCGAGTACGTCGGTGCATTTCTTCCCTGGACTGCAGCTGGAAGCTGTGTCGTCCGTTTTGAATATCTGGTTGGTCCAGATGGCGGCGGAAGCCAAGAAAAACAATTCCGAGAGGTGCAAAAGATTGCCCATCATATCAACATCACACTCGGAGACGCCCAAATAGAGGCCATTGCCAAGCAGTTATATTCCAGCCACAGCCACACCTTTCGCAGAGGGCAGATTGGCGATTGGAGCAGCCACTTCATGCCTCAACACCAGGCAGCTTTCCAGGAATTGGCTAATCCGCTGCTGAGTTCACTTGGCTATGCGGAATACCAGGAATGGTAATTTACATCATGACGGATCACACGGCGCCTATCTATATCATGAGCTCAGAACGCTCCGGTAGCAACTTACTGCGTACCTTGCTTTCAAATCACTCCCGGATCGCTGCCCCACTTGCCCCGCAGCTTCTTCCCCTCTTCCACTGTCGTTCTGCTTATTATGAGCCCCTCGACCTAAAAGCCAACGCTATCTGCCTAACTGAAGATATGCTCGCCCTGGTCAATCACCCTTACTATAACTGGGAGCTTGCCAAAGATGTTTATGCAATGTATGAAAAATATCGTCCTCAAGAGTTTCTAGATTTCTTTACCCTGCTCTACCGCGAAAAACAAAAAATGCACCAGAAACATCGCTTCGTGTGCAAGGAAAACCGCCTATTTGAGTTCGCGCCCCTCCTTCTAGCATATAATCCACAATCCCGCGTGATCTACCTGTATCGTGATCCCCGCGATGTTGTCGCCTCATTTTCCCATCTCCCCTTTGGGCCCAAAACAGCATATGCAGCTGCTTGCCTTTGGCATTCCGAACAGGAAAAGTGCCGCTTACTAGTGCAAACCTTCCGGCTGCCCGTCTTCACAGTGCAGTATGAACGGCTGCTCTCCGAAACACCCAAAGTGATGACAGACCTGCTGGCCTTCCTGGATGAGTCTCCTGAGGAGAACTGCTTCCAGGTTGATGTGCAAAAGAACGTTGCGGTAGTCAGCAATCCCGCTTGGCAAAACCTATCCAAGCCAATCCTCACCTCCAACTCTGGCAAATACCGGATAGAGCTTTCATTGCAAACCATCCGCATGATCGAGGGCGTCAACCGGGAACATATGTTGCGCCTGGGTTATCCTTTCGATACAGAAGCTGATTGGAAACCACACCACCTGTATCGCTACCTAGATTACCTGAAGGCCATCACAGGCGCAGATAAAAAAGGACCCCGTCAGGTCGATCCGTTGCTTGCCAATCGCAATGCATGGCTGGATCGGATAACCCGCCAGCGCCGCGCAGAATGGCTCGCCCATCAAAACACCAACCTTGAGGCAGCCCAATGATCCACCGCACCATCTACGGAGCTACCCGCCGCCTGGTAAAAATCAGCCTTGCCCGTGCAGGCTTTTGCCTCGAGCCCACCTTCCTCATTATTGGAACGCAAAAAGGCGGGACCGTTGCGCTTTACCACTACCTCGATCACCACCCCGCCCTCTCATCGCCTGACCGCAAAGAAATCTCTTATTTCAGCAAAGATGCCCTCTACGCACGTGGCAAACACTGGTACCACAGCCACTTTCCGCTGCGCCGTACGGCTCAGATCAGCTACGAAGCCACCCCTGAATACATGTATTACCCAGCATGCGCCAGCCGCATCCACGCCTATAACCCCGCGATTCGAATGATCGTTCTTTTACGCAACCCGGTCGAGCGTGCATTTTCTGCCTGGAACATGTTCCGCAACCTGCTTACAGAAAAGCCTGCCTACTTACAGCAGCGGTCGCTCACATCCGATCCCTCTGTGCACCAGGTGATCCAGGCAATGCGGGCGCGCGGCAGCCTAGATGATTTCGATACTCTCGTACGCCAGGAGATTGAAGCTGCTCAGCCAGTTGAGAAAGCCCCAGAGCCATCTTTCGTCCGCCGCGGCCTGTACGCGCAACAATTAGAACAATTTTTCTCCCTCTTTCCCCGCCAACAGGTACTTGTGGTAGAAAGCCAGCGGCTGCGCGCCCAAACCGCCAGTACCCTGCATGAGATTTCCGAATTCCTGGGCTTCCCCCAATTTGCCTGGGAAAGCCTGGACCTACCTCACCTGCACACCGGCGCTTACCAAGGGCTAGAGCTTCCCCAGCAAACTCGTTATATCCTCCAGCAGTATTACCAACCTCACAACCAGACCCTATACCGCCTCCTGGGACAAACCTTTGATTGGGAGTGACGGGGCTGACACCATGCTGACCGGTTACCTACATCCCAATTACGCTATTTCACTGCATGAGTTTGGCACTCCCCTGGAACTCCCACTGTCCGGGGGCTGGGTTCTGCAGCGATTAATCCCGGGCAATATCGATCAGGATGCCATGGGATGTTATCCTTTCTTTTGCTGCTGTAATTGGTCACACTTGGCAAGTGACCTGGATCAACTGACCAATCTGGTCAGCCTGACATTAATAACAGATCCATTTGGGGCTTATACTGAAAACGATCTGCAACTCGCTTTTCCAGACTTGGTGCATCCCTTCAAGCACCACTATGTGGTCGACTTGCATCACCCCTTCAAAACTACCAGCAAACACCACCTACGCAATATCAAAAAATCCCTCCACAAGGTAAATGTAGAAACCTGCACTTCCGCGCTCCCCTACCTGGATGACTGGACAGCCCTGTACCAAACCCTCATTCACCGTCACAACATTCATGGCATCACTGCTTTCTCGCGCACCGTCTTTTCAATACAGTTCCAGATTCCAGGGCTTCTGATCTTCCGCGCCTTTATTGCCAATAAGACAGTCGGCATGTTGCTCTTCTATCAGCAAGGCGAGACCATTTACTATCATCTGGGCGCTTATAGCCCCGAAGGTTATCAATGCAATGCCTCTTTTGCCTTATTTCACCACGCACTGGAATATTGCGCCAGCCTTGGTAATCTGCACTGGCTAAGCCTGGGTGCTGGGGCTGGCCTGGAAGAAAATTTAGCTAACGGGTTAACCCGCTTTAAGCACGGTTGGACCAATCAAACAAGACTTGTGTATTTATGCGGGCGTATCTATCAACCCGAACGCTATGCCAGCCTTACCATTGCTCAAAACTTGCAAACCATCTCCTATTTCCCAGCCTACCGACTGGGCGAATTTGACTAGAAATGTGGTAATCGATAGGAAACCTCATGTCCCTGCAACGCCAGAAAGAATTCCACCGCAACATGAAACTAGAAACCCTGCTTGCTGAGATCAGCCAATTACTTGCCCCCGTAGAAGAAGAGCTGGCAGCGCAACACCGCATGCCGCGCTTCCCCGTGCTCTTCGTCGTCGGCGTACCGCGCTGTGGCTCGACCTTGATGATGCAGTGGCTGGCGCGTACCAATTGCTTCGCTTATCCCACTAACCTTCTGTCGCGATTCTATGCTGCTCCAGCCCTCGGTGCTCGTATTCAGAAACTGCTTGCTGACCCACAATACAACTTCAACAATGAAATCCTGGATTTTTCCCAGCCGTTTGATTTTCAATCTAACCTGGGAAAGACACGCGGCGCCATGGCACCCAATGAGTTCTGGTATTTTTGGCGTCGATTCATTCCCAATATCGAGCCCCGTCTCCTGGAAGATCACGAGTTACACCAGGTGCAAGGCGTCCGCTTTGCTGCCGAATTGGCAGCCATCGAAGCCGCTTTTGAGAAACCTTTGGCAATGAAAGCACTTATCTTGGAGCTCAATCTCCCATTCCTCTCCAGTCTGCTCGAAAAAGCTATTTTTCTCTATGTTAAACGTCACCCCTTTTATAATATCCAATCACTGCTCGAAGCGCGCATGAAATACTACGGCAGCCTGAATCAGTGGTACTCAATCAAGCCGCGAGAGTTTGAGTCCTTACAGAAATTGGATCCCATTTCTCAGGTGGCAGGGCAGGTATATTACACAACCACTGCAATTGAAACTGGTCTATCTCAGATAGATCCGGTACGCACCCTATCCGTACAATACGAGCATTTTTGCGCTCATCCTCGCACACTTTTCGATAAAATTATAGAAAAGTACGCCAGCCAGGGGTATCCAGCTGATTGGCTTGAATATGCATCTTTCGAATCTTTCGAAAACACCAATCAAGTGCGCCTATCCCTCGAAATGGCTGAACAGATTGCCCATGCCTACCACCAATTCTCCAGAGAAGAGATCCACCCATGACTAAACTATCCCTCACCGACCTTGCCATCTTCGGCGGCTCCCCCGCCTTCGATGAAACCCTGCATATCGGGCGTCCCAACATCGGCAATCGAGAACGCCTTCTGGCGCGCATTAACGATATGCTTGACCGGCGCTGGCTGACCAACCGCGGCCCCTACGTAATCGAATTCGAGCAGATGCTGGCTGAATTCCTAAACGTCAAGCACTGCATCTGTGTCTGCAACGCCACCATTGGCCTGGAGATCGCCATACGCGCGCTGGGGCTCACCGGTGAAGTGATTGTTCCGTCCTTTACCTTCATCGCCACTGCCCATGCCCTGCAGTGGCAAGAGATCACCCCCGTCTTCTGCGATATCGATCCCAAGACGCACAACATCAATCCCGCCAGGATTGAGAGCCTCATCACCCCGCGCACCACCGGCATCGTCGGTGTGCACATTTGGGGTCGCCCCTGCGATATTACTGCCATGGAAGAGATCAGTCAGCGACGCGGTATACGTCTCCTATTCGATGCCGCCCATGCTCTGGGCTGCACCTACCAGGGGAAAATGATCGGCAACTTTGGGCAGGTTGAGGTGTTCAGCTTCCATGCCACCAAGTTCTTCAACTCTTTCGAGGGCGGGGCCATCACAACCAATGACGATCAACTGGCAGAGAAGATCCGTCTGATGCAAAACTTTGGCTTTGCCGGAATGGACAACGTGATCTATATCGGCACCAACGGTAAAATGACCGAAGTATCTGCTGCCATGGGCCTCACGAGCCTGGAAAGCATTGCCGAGTTCACCGAAATCAACCGCCAAAATTACCATTTTTACCACCGCGAGTTGAATGGTGTGCCCGGCCTGAAGATGATACGCTACAATGAGGCAGAAAAGAACAACTTTCAATACGTGATAGTAGAAGTCGACGCTGCCCAGGCAGGTATCCACCGCGACACTCTGATCAAAGTGCTACACGCTGAAAATGCCCGTGTGCGCCGTTACTTCTACCCGGCCTGCCATAATATGGAGCCCTACCGTTCGTATTTCCCGCATGCCGGGCTATTGCTCCCCGAAACGGAGCGTTTGGCGCAGCGCTGCATCAGCTTGCCAACTGGCACTGCCATGGATGAGGAGAGAATTGTCCGCCTGGCACAACTCATCCGCTACGCCATATCAAATGGACCAGAGATCACTGTCAAGATTATTGGCAGCCAGCCGGGGAAACCAGCATGAAACCCAAAGTCAGCGTTATGACCACCACCTACAACCATGAGCGTTACATCGCCCAGGCAGTGGAGAGTGTTGTCAACCAGAAAACAAATTTTCTCATCGAAATGGTAGTCGGCGAGGATTGCTCGACAGACCAGACACGACCGATCCTCCTCGCCTTGCAGGAGAAACATCCCTTTATCATTCGCCCTCTCCTGCGCGAAAGCAACTGGGGTCGGCGACGCAACTTCATTGACACACTCTTTACCTGCGAAGGACAGTACATCGCAATCCTGGAAGGCGATGATTACTGGACCGATCCCGAAAAACTTCAGCGCCAAGCTGAGTTCTTGGATTCCCACCCCAACTGTGCCATCTGCTTCCATCCGATCCTAAAAGTCCCCGAAGATAAAACCTGCCCGCCTTGGATCTTTCGCCCCCACCCCGCAAAAGAGATCTACACCCTGGAAGACCTGATCCGCACCAACTTCATTGCTACCTGCTCGGTGATGTTCCGCAGCCGGCTTTTTACTGAGTTTCCTCCTTGGTACTATGATCTCCCCTCCGGTGATTGGCCTCTGCATATCCTCAATGCCCACCATGGCGATATTGGCATGATCGACCGTATCATGGCAGCCTACCGAATCCATTCCGGTGGCGTGTGGTCACCGCACCAGGCCACCCAGCGCATCGCTGACCGCATCACAATGTTAGAAGTCATGCGCCCTTGGTTGGCCAAACCACTCAAGCGCTCTGCTACGCGCAGTCTGGCGCGCACACAGATACTTCTAGCGCATGCCACCGCCATCGAAAAAGGCTTTCTCCCAGCATTGCTGCTGCTGCTAAAGCTGCCCTTTCAAAACCCTTACCGCATCCCAGATTACATCCAGGCTGGCCTGGCAGAATTGCGAAACGCTCATTCGTTCAGGTAAAAGATTCATGATGAGTGCATCCCTTACTATCGCCTTCCTCCCAGTATACAAGAACCCCTACCAGCATCTGCTCACCAATGCCCTGCACCAGCAGGGTGTCGCTGTAGAGCACCTACACCGCTCACCATCCTTTGTCTGGTTATTCCGCTCCCGCCATAGAGTCCAGATCCTCCACCTGCACTGGCTTTCTGGCCTCTACATGAAGCGCTTACTCACTCCCCTCCAGGTAGCCATCTTTCTAAGTAAAATACTCCTTGCTCAAGCCCTCGGTTATAAAATCGTCTGGACCGTCCACAACATCCTGCCCCACCAGCTTCCTTTCCCATCCTTGCACCACTTCATCCGCCGCTTTATCATGAATCGCGCCAATGCAGTCATAGCCCACTGTGAGTATGGCCTGAACGAGATCACCCGCCTCTTCCCCAGGCACAAGCCATCTTATATAATCCCCATTGGTAACTACGCATCCCTCTACCCTATCACAAGCAGCAAAGAGCAGGCTCGTCAGGTGCTTAGCCTGCACCCAGACGCATTCATCTACTTGTTTCTCGGGAATATCACTCCCTACAAAGGCGTCGATCGTCTCCTCGAGACCTTTCATGCCCATGCTACCCCGACCGATATCGTTCTCATTGTTGGGCGCAACCGTTCACCAACCTTCGTCCAGCGTTTACAGACTCTGGCAGAACAAGATCCCCGAGTCCATATAAATGCCAGTTATGTTCCAGATGATGAAATCCAGAATTACCTGTTAGCTGCAGATGTGATGGTGCTTCCTTTCAACGATATCCTCACCTCCAGCTCAGTTATTACCGGCATGTCGTACGCCCTCCCCATCATCGCCCCCGCCCTCGGTTGTCTACCCGAGCTCGTTACGCCAGATGCAGGCATCCTCTACGATCCCCAAGATCCAGAAGGATTGCGCAATTCCATGCAGCGGATTAAAAACCTGAACACAGCTCATATGGGTCAGGTCGCTAAGAAAATCACCCAGTCCCTTTCATGGGACAATATCGCCCAGCAAACTGCCCGGGTGTACCGGGATTGCCTCCAATAAGTAAATTGTTCCCATGCCCTCCGTCTGCATCTTCTCCTCCGTTCATTCCGCCCTCGACAACCGCCTCTTCTACCGCGAGGCCCAGAGCCTTGCCCGGAACGGTTTTGAAGTCACCCTCATTGCCATCCATCCCCAGACCGAGCACCGGGATGGCATCCAGATCATCGGTCTCCCTCACATCCCCCGCTGGCAGCGCCCTCGCCTCTGGCTCACCATACTGCATCTTGCCCGCCGCACCCGCGCCGATATCTACCACTTTCACGACCCCGAGCTCCTCCTCGTCAGCCCCATCCTTCGCCTGCTCACCCGCAAGCCCGTCATCTACGACATCCACGAAGCCTACCCCGACTTTATTAAAGTCAAAGACTACATGCCCGCCTGGTTGCGCTACCCCCTCGCCTGGCTCTTTCGCATCCTGGAGCCCCTCCTCGCCCGCCTTCAGAGCGGTCTCATCTTCTCCGATGACGCCATAGCGGAAACCTTTGCCAGCCTCCCCCTCCCCAAAGAGACCCTCTTCAACTTCCCCGGCAGGTTCTTCGTTGACCAGGGTATCCAGACCACCCAGGCGATTACCCACCGCTCCCCCATCGTCCTCCACCTCGGCGGTCATGAGCGCAACCGCGGCACCCGCCTCATGATCGCCGCCTTCGAGCAAATCCTGAGGGAAATCCCCCTTGCCCGCCTCCTCCTCGTTGGTCACTTCATGCCCCCATCCCTTGAAGAAGAAGTCCTCCTCGATATACACCAGCGTGGCATCCAGCAATCCGTCAGCGTCATCGGCCGCGTCCCCTTCGACACCATCGGCAATTACCTCAGCCAGGCTGCCGTCGGTTGGGTTCCCTGGCAGCCCTACACCAAGAACGATAAGAATATCCCCACCAAGCTCTTTGAATACATGTCCTATGCCGTTCCCATCGTCAGCTCCG
Source organism: Anaerolineales bacterium (assembly GCA_016932955.1). The sequence continues at coordinate 39,788 of JAFGBV010000122.1, forward strand.
ACCTGCGCTCCACTCGCCCCTTCGTGCGCGATGGCGAAAACGGCCTCCTCGTCGATCCCTCCGATCCATCCGAACACGCCATCGCCATCCTTGAGATCCTCCAGGACCCTCCTCACGGCGAAGCGATGGGTCGTCACGGTCAGGAACTAGCCCGTACCGTATACAACTGGGATGCCGAAGAGATCAAGCTCCTCGCCTTCTACAAACGACTGTTAGGTTTTGTGTGATCCTGTCCATCCCCCTGCATCCAATCATCCTTACATCTTGTTCATCATGTTAGTGGGTACCCCAGCCGCTCCATCATCGGTCGGATAATCCCCTCCACCCGTCCGATCGCCTCCCCGTTCACCCTGCGCCACTTATCCGCATCCGGCTCCGACACCACGTTGATCCGCGGCAGCCCGTTCGCATAATTTCCAAAATTCTCCTCATAATCGATCCCCACAAAATCCGCCACCTCCCGGAAGATCCGCTGCGGTGTCCCCACCATCTCCTCATAGCGGATCGTCAGGTAAGGTACCTCGCTCGCCAGCCTCCGGTGTGCTAGCACCGCCTCGTTGCACCGCACCCACTGCCATGCGCACACCTCCTCCAGCGGGCTACCGGTCAGCTCTTGCCACCCCGGGATCAACGTGAACGCCCACCGCCCCCTCTCATCACCCGGGATCGTGATCTGTCGGCTTCCGTCCGCCTTCTCCGGCACCTGGTACCCCGCAAAGATTCGCTTCTGCCGCCATCCTTCCATCAAGGAGTGGATGTTCGGCCTCCCATCCCGCGTCAGGTAGATCACTCGCGCATCCGGGAACAGCCCCAGCAGAAACGGCAGCCGCAGGCAGTTCTCCGGCGTCTTCTCCAGCAGCCTCACCTTCTGCGAGCCTCGCCTAAAGATTGTATTGTAACCAACCACCATCCCTCGCACCGCATTCAACCCCCGCTGCGGGATCGCCGCGCTGACGCTGCTTCCCGTCTCCTCCGTCTTCCCCCTCCGCTTGATCTGCCGGTAGAGATTCCTCCCCCGCAGCCACCCCCTCATCCGGTTCACCCTCCGCCAGAAACTCCCCGGCGCCGCCTGCCTTTCGAACTCCCTCAGCATGTACCCGCGCGATTCCCCCGTCAGGTCACTCGCCTCCAGCGCCCCCGATTCCCAATTCTTAGCCGACGGGTGGTGGTAGTGCTCAATGATCTCCTTGCTCTCATACCCGATTGACCATAACTCCCGCGCTTCCGATAATACATTGAACAGCAAAGTCGTCCCCGACCTCGGGCAGCCGATAATCAACACAGGAGATTGGATCATAAACTTCACCTACAGGATATAATACACAACAAGTTCCGCTCCATCCTAATGGATAGCCACGCGGATGTCAAGCACTAGTGGAGAATAAACGTTGACCACCCAATCCGGCCCCATCTTCATCATCGGCGTCCATCGCTCTGGCACCACACTCCTGCGTTACATGCTCAACAGCCACCCCCGCATCTACATCCCCCCCGAGTCCGACTTCATTCCCCGCTTCTTCCTCCACCGGACCTATACCACTCTCACCCAATCACAGCTAACCCGCCTCCTCGCCATTATTTTTGGAAAATACCGCTTCGTCAAAGAGTGGCAGGGTGCCCCTCCCGCTCCCCAATCCTTCCTGCCCGCTTTTACCACCCCCGCCGCCTTCCTCGACCGCCTCTACACCCTCTACGCGGAACAAAACGCTGCCCTGCGTTGGGGCGATAAAACCCCCATCTACAGCAGTTACGTGCCCCTCCTCGATGCTCTTTTTCCCACCGCCCAGTTCATCCACCTCATCCGCGATGGCCGTGATGCCGCCCTCTCCATGATTGACAAATGGGGCGCGAAGGATTTCCATATCGATATCTACTTCGCCGCCCGTAACTGGCTTCGCCGCACAAACCAGGCCCGCGCCGAAGGCAGCCGCCTTGGTCCCCAGCGCTATTACGAGCTGAAGTATGAGGACCTCGTCGCCAACCCCCAAAAAGAGCTTCTCTCCATCTGCGCCTTTCTTGGCGAAAACTACACTCCCGAAATGGCCTCTCCTCACCACCTTGGTCAGCAGCGCATCGAAGCAGGATCCTTCCACGATGCCGTCCGTCACCCCCCCTCCACCCAGCGCGTTGCCCGCTGGCAGTCCGAGATGTTCCTCGCTGACCAGCGCCTCTTCCAGCACATCGCCGGCGGCTTGCTCTCCCAGCTTGGCTACCCCCTCACCGATCTCAGCCCCATGCCCCCCGCAGAGAAAGCCCGCCTCGCCACCCTCGCCGCCAAATACACCCTCCTCCAGTCCGGGCGAAACCTGTTGCAAATATTCAAGATTATGCCTCCCATATAACATCTCCCCATGCGCATCCTCTGCCTCACCGCACGCCTCCCCTATCCCCCCAACCGCGGCGACCGTTTGCGGGCTTATAACTTTATTAAAAGCCTCTCCCGCCAGCACGAGCTCCACCTGCTCTCCTTCATTGCCTCCCCTGCCGAGCGGGAATACCTCCCCCCGCTGCAAGAGCTTTGCCAAACCGTTCAGGTCGTCCAGAAGACGCCCCTCCAATCTGCCCTCACCACCGCCCTCAACCTCTGGCGTTCTGAGCCCCTCCAGGCTCTCTATTACCGTTCTGCTGCCATGCAGCGCCTCGTCGATTCCACCCTCACCGCGCAGGAATTCAAAGCAATCTACATCCACCTCTTCCGCATGGCCCCCTACGTCGAGCACCACGCTACACACTACCGCATCCTTGACCTCACCGATGTCATCTCCCGCGAGATATCTCTTTCCCTCCCCTACCGCGGCCTCCTCTCCCGCCTGCTCTACCGCATTGAAGGTCCCCGCATCCGGCGGTATGAAATCCACACTGCTGATCATTTCGAAGAGACATGGCTGATCGCCGAAGCCGACCGCGCCCTGCTCGCCAAATCTTGCCCCCACGCCAATATCCGTATCATCACCAACGGCATCGACTCCGCGCACTTCTACCCCACTGGCCAACCCCGCAGCGAGGCTCGCATCCTCTTCACCGGCCACATGGGCGTACCCCATAACATCGATGCTGCCTGCATCCTCGCCCAGCGCATCCTGCCCCTCGTCCAACAGCACATCCCCCACGCCACCCTTCGCCTCGTCGGCGCCGACCCCTCCCCCGCCGTCCTTGCTCTCCAGAGCAAATCCACCTCCGTTACCGGCTTTGTCCCCGACCTGAACCGCGAGCTGAACCAGGCCGCCATCTTCGCCGCACCCCTCCGCTTCGCTGCCGGCGTCCAGAACAAAGTCCTTGAAGCCATGGCTGCCGCTTGCCCCGTTATCACCACCTCCATCGTCAACGAGGGCATCCGCGCCACCGCCGGTCACGAGCTTTTCATCGCCAATACCGCTGAAGAGACAGCCAGCCAGCTCGTACTCCTTCTTCAAGAGCCCCTCCTCCGCCAGACCGTCGGCCAGGCCGCCGCCCGTTTTGTGAAACTCCACTTCTCCTGGGATGTCGTCCTCCACCGCCTTGCCGAAATTGAGGTAAACTTAAACAGGAATAATACACATACCGCCCAAAGGAGCCGCCCATGACTGACCAATCTTCCTCCACTCACCGTATCGCCGTGCTCACCAGCGGCGGTGACGCCCCTGGGATGAATTCAGCCGTGCGCGCCGTCGTCCGCGCGGCCCTCGAGCAAAAAATGGAAGTCTATGCTATCTACGAGGGCTACCAGGGCATGTACGAAGGCGGCGAGCGCATTAAAAAGATGAACTGGGATTCCGTCGGCGGCATCCTGCAGCGCGGCGGCACCGTCATCGGCACCGCCCGCAGCGAAGAATTCCGCACCCACGAAGGCCGCCGCCAGGCTGCCCGTAACCTGCTCCAGCACGAGATCGATAGCCTCGTCGTCATCGGCGGAGATGGCTCGCTCACCGGCGCCAATATCTTCCGCCAGGAATGGCCCACCATCCTCCAGGAGCTCGTTGCCAGCGGCGAGATCAGCGCTAAAGTCGCCAAGCGCCGCGCCTACCTCAGCATCGTTGGCCTCGTCGGCTCCATCGACAACGACATGTACGGCACCGACATGACCATTGGCGCCGATACCGCTCTCCACCGCATCACCGAAGCCGTAGATGCCATCACCAGCACCGCCGCCTCTCACCAGCGCACCTTCATCGTCAAAGTCATGGGTCGCAATTGCGGCTACCTCGCCCTCATGGGCGCCCTCGCCACCGGCGCTGATTGGGTGCTCATCCCCGAAAGCCCCCCCGATGTTGATAACTGGCAGGAGGTGATGTGCGAGCGCCTCAAAGCCGGGCGCAAGGCTGGCCGCCGCGACAGCATTGTCATCATGGCAGAAGGCGCCCGCGACCGCCTTGGCAACTACATCGGCTCCTCTGATGTTCAAAAAGTTCTCGAGGAAAGCCTCGGCGAAGAAGTCCGAGTCACCATCCTCGGCCACGTCCAGCGTGGCGGTTCCCCCTCCGCCTTCGACCGCAACCTCGGCACCCTCATGGGCTACGCCGCCGTCCAGGCCATCTGCGAGGCCACCCCCGAAAGCGAGCCCCTCCTCATCGGCATGCGCGGCAACCGTGTCGCCACCTCCCCCCTCATGCACTGCGTCGAGCAGACCCTCGCCGTTGCCGACGCCATTAAAGCCCATGAATACGAAAAAGCCATGGAGCTGCGCACCACCTCCTTCAAAGAAGCCTTTCGCATCCTGCGCACCTTCGTCCGCTCCCTCCCCCACGATCCTCAGCCCGGTCAGGAACGCTACCGCATCGGCGTGCTCAATTCCGGCGCCCCCGCCCCCGGCATGAACACCGCCAGCCGCGCCGCGATCCGCCTCGGCATTGACCAGGGCCACATCATGCTTGGTATCCAGCACGGCTTTGAAGGCCTCATCGAGGGCGAAGTGCGCGAGATGAATTGGATGAGCGTCAACGGCTGGGCATCCATGGGCGGCTCAGAGCTGGGTACCAATCGCAAAGTCCCCAAAGGGGCAGAGCTTTACACCATCGCCCGCAACATCGAAAGATACGAGATCGATGCCCTGCTCGTTATCGGCGGCTGGAATGCTTACGCTTCTGTCCACAAGCTCTTCACCGAGCGTACCAACTTCCCCGCCTTCAATATCCCCATCATCTGCCTCCCTGCCACCATCAACAACAACCTCCCTGGCACCGAGTTCTCCATCGGCGCCGATACCGCCCTCAACAACATTGTCGAAGCCGTCGATAAGATCAAGCAGTCCGCCGTTGCTGCCAGGCGCTGCTTCGTTGTAGAAGTGATGGGGCACGATTGCGGCTACCTTGCCCTCATGAGCGGGCTCGCCACCGGCGCTGAACGCGTTTACCTCAACGAAGAAGGCGTCACCCTCCACGACCTCGAAGTCGACCTCAACAACCTCGTCACCGGTTTCAGCAGCGGCAAGCGCCTTGGCTTGATGATCCGCAGCGAGCACGCCAATCCCATCTACACCACCGCCTTCATGGCAGCCCTCTTCGAAGAAGAAGGCCATCAGCTCTTCGACGTCCGCCAGGCCATCCTCGGGCATCTCCAGCAGGGCGGCGACCCCTCCCCCTTCGACCGCATCCAGGCAACCCGCCTGGCCAGCAAGTGCATCGACTTTCTCATCGAGCAGTGCAACCAGCGCCAGAACACCTGCTCCTTCATCGGCCTCCAGGGTGGCAAGCTGCTCTACCACAACATGGAAGATTTCACCCGTATGGTCGATCTTGTGCACGAGCGCCCCAAAGAACAGTGGTGGCTCGATCTACGCCCCATCGCCCACCTGCTCGCTCAACCTGCTCCGACCCCCTGATCCGGATTCAGCCCCTTTTCCCATTGATCCTGAATTCACACTATAAGAAGGACAATTGAAGCGCAGGGCGGGCACCGTCCAGCAAGATGTAAGGGGCGGCGCGCTTGGCGTTGGCGCCGAGGTGGCGCAGGGCAGAAAGGTCGCGCAGGGTGCCTTTACGCCGAGCAGAAAGGATGGCTAGGGCACTGCGCGGGCCGATGCCCGGGATACGCAGCAACTCGTGGCGGTCGGCGCGGTTGATCTCGATCGGCTGACCGGTGAGGTGAGTCTGTGCCCAGGCCTGCTTGGGATCAGTGTCGAGGGGTAAAGCGCCAGAAGAGTCGAAGGGGAGTTCTTCGAGGTCGAAGCCGTAATCGCGAAGCAGAAAGGATGCCTCGTAAAGGCGCTGCTGGCGGGCGGGGCTGGTGGGGGCGTGATTCTCCAGGGGAGTATCGGGGATGGGGTCAAAAGCGGAAAAGTAGGTGCGCTTGAGATTCAACTGGCTGTACAGGCTGGAGGTGGTGGAGAGCAGCTCCAGGTCAGTATCACCGACGGCGCCGACGACGAACTGGGTGACGGAGGAGGGCCAGCGCCCGTTCCAGCCCTGGTAGGCGGGTTGTGTGCGGCGGATCTCTTCGACCCAGCGCAGGGGTTGGAGCAATTCTTCGAGGAACTGCTTGTGGGGGGCAAGGCTGGAGAGGCGCTGCGTGTTGGGCGCTTCGAGGTTGATCGAGACGCGGTCAGCGAGCTGCATGGCGCGTTCCACCTGGGCGCGCTCGGCGCCGGGCATGATCTTAAGGTGCAGGTAGCCGCGGAAGCCGATCTTGTGGCGGAGGATCTCGGCGGTGTCGATGAGCTGATCCTGGGTATGCGCGCCGCCGTCGATGAGACCGGAGGAGATGAAAAGCCCTTCGGCGGCACCGGCCTGGTGCAGGGCTTTGAAAGTGTAAGCAAACTCATCCGGTCGAAAAGTTGCCCGGCGGAAGTCGCGCCCGGCGCGGAAGGGGCAGTAGAAGCAGTCGCGCTCGCAGACCGAGGTGAGCAGTGTCTTGAGCAGCTTGATCTGCCGCCCGTTGGGCATCTGGGCAGTGCTAACGCAGACGGAGTCCTGCTTGCGCTGGGAGAGCTGGGGGCAGTGGGCATCTTCGGCAGGCTCCAGGTGCATCTGGGCGGTGAGCATTTTCAGACGAGAGATGGCGTCCATAGCTCTATTATAGAACAAATGATCTCAGTGTCAAGGGGAATTCGAGCTGGATGGAAATTCAAACAGGATGGATAGGACGGAATTCTGACAGGATACAAGGATGAAAGGATGAATGAAGGATGATTTACATAGGATGGATATGGTGGAAAGGATTTACAGGATGATTTCTACCAAGATGAAAGGATGAATAGGACGCCTAGGGGGGATTTTGGGTGAATAGTATTCCATGACCCCCCAAAAAAGAGGAACGAATGAAACGACGAGGAACGACTATTCTCTAGACCCGGGCGGGGGGGAGAACCGTCCACGAATGTGGCGACAAAGAACGTCGCTGCACGAATACACGAATAGGGCGGACATGAATGGCTCTGGCGAGGGGGTGGAATGGTCGGGACGGGTGGCGACACAAACCAGGGCGGACGCGGTCCGCCCGTACATCGCTGAGCGCCAACATGGCGGGGGCAGGGGTGGAGGGGAAGGCTGGGCGGAGGATGAGGTCATGGGATGATTATAGCATATTATTAGAATAAATGTGCTATTTTTAAGACGGATATTCACAGGATTGACAGGATGGAAAGGATGGGCAGGATTGATTTCTAACAGGATACAAGGATGGGAATCTAAACAGGTGGATAGGAATTCAGACAGGACGGATTGGAAGGATGGGGGTAGGGAGGGGGCCAACGCTTACATGGTATGATTCGTTCGATGGAGGTGGATGGATGCTTGCGATCACACAATCGATCACGTTTTTCTATGTGCGCGACCTGCAGGCGACGGCGGCGTTCTATGAGGGGGCGCTGGGGCTGCCGCTGCAGATCGACCAGGGGACATGCCGCATCTACCGGGTGAGCGCAGATGGCTGGATCGGCTTCTGCGAGCGCGCCGATGCGCCTGAGCCGGACGGGACGATCATCACGCTGGTGACGCCGGATGTGGATGGGTGGTATGCGATGCTGAGGGCGAAGGGAGTGCAGTTCGAGAAGACGCCGCAGGAGAACCCGCACTACCGCATCTATCACTGCTTCCTGCGCGACCCGGCGGGGAGGCTGGTGGAGATCCAGCGCTTCCTTGACTGAATCTATTGTTGCTGGTGGTAGAGGGCCATGTGGCGTTGCTCGTCCATGACCAGGACTGCCTGACGGTAATCGCCGATGCGCTCCAGACCCAGCTTTTCGGCAGTGCGGACTGAACCGGGGTTATCGGCATCGCAGGTCCAATTGACCTGCTGCAGGCCGATGGCAAAGGCATGCTCGAGGGCGGCGGAGACGGCGATGGTGCCCAGGCTGCGGCGGCGGTATTCGGGTTGGGTTAAAAAGCCCAGGTCGCCGGAGCCGCCAGCGATAAAGTCCACGGTAGCCCAACTGGCAATGACGGGCGGCGCAACGCTGCGGTCAAGGGTGACAAAGCCGAAATCGATGAAGCGTGAATCGGTGATGGACTGCCATTTGGCCAGAGTGGCGGCGACGTCTTCCGGCAAGTGCACGCCAGGGATAGCAGCCAGATCGGGGGTGATGCGCTCGACGGTGAAGCCAGCGGGCAGGGCGGAGCGCCAATCGAAGCGCACCTGGCGACAAATGAAGTGGTAGCGGGGAAACCAGATTGGCGGGCGGGGGGCGAACACGGCGTCTAATTGACCACCCCAGTCGTCGGGGTCGCAGGTCAGTAAAAGGACGGGGGAGTCGATGGGGACGACCTGGCGAGAGAAGATGGCGGCGTTCAGGGCATGGTTGAAGAGGTCGTTGGCGGGGTCGCCAGCCAGGTAGCCCCATGCGCCGTGGGCTTCGCTCTCGATAAAGGTGGTCAGCAGAGCAGAACGGGGTTGGGCAAGGTCATCTACATAGAGCTTACCAGGGTAGATGCCCTCCAGCACGGCAGCGCACATCGGCTGGGTGCGGGTGAAATGGGCGAAGAGGGGGCGGAGAAGGGATGACTGGGAGATGGGGAGGGGTCGGATCATGAGATTTTCCGGTGGTAAACGTTGTCCTTGCGGGTGATCAGGCCGGCTTCCACCAGGCCGCGCCGCAGGGCGGCTACGTCATCATTGAAATCGAGCAGGATGATGTTGACCTCGCGCTCGGGGTAGGGTTGGCCTGGCTCGAAGGCTTCAGCGATCTTTTCCAGGATCACCTGGCGTTTTTTGAGCTGGGCAGGGATTTTGGTCACACGCCCATGACGCATAAAGGTGGCGAGGACTTTTTTGCGGTAGGCGTCCACTTCCACGCTGCGGGGCAGGTCAGCCTGCTGCATGAAGACCAGCTCAGCGAGGGTCTTTTTGAGCAGCTGGCCCACCAATGAGTAAGTTTGGTAATACTGATCCTTGCGGGCAGCCAACAACCCGGCATCGCTGAGCAGGGTGAGATGGTGGGAGACGGTGGCGGGGTTGAGGGAGAGGATCAGGGCAAGCTCTTCACCGTGGCGCGGTTTGGCGTGGATCAGGTTGAGGATGAGCAGGCGCACGGGGTGGCCGAGGGCTTTAAATAGAGCGGCGCGTCTTTCGAGGTCGGCACTGGCGGGGCTATTCATCGGTGAGCTTCCTTCCGGTTACGCGCAGGTAACAATAGGCATAGATCTCGTTGACGTACTGCATGACACCGAGCTTGATCTTTTCTTTGACCAGGGCTTCTTCGTCGCCGAGGGCTTGTAGCAGCTCGACTTCGCGCTGACCGTAGGCGATTTGCTGCTGGATGATGAGCTGGAAAGCACGGGTGAGCTTTTCGGCCTGGGGGAGGTCGGAAGAGAGGATGGCTTCAAATTCAGGCTGCATGGCTTACTCCTTTTTGCGTTTTGTGCAACATGATTATATAATATAATTTGATAAATGTCAAATTAAATGTGGCAATTTGATTGTGGAAAGGTAATGGGATGGAGTGGTGTGATAATTGCGAATTATTGGTATGTGGACTATACTCAAAACATGACAGCACTGTATTCTGACACCCCGGCTGAAATAGAGCAGATGCAGATCGAGATCATCCGGCGAATGCCACCCTGGAGGAAATTCGCGATCGTGGATGGTCTGAACGAAGCAGTGAAGGCATTTGCCATCAGTGGGATCCAGCAAAGCCACCCCGATGCAACAGAGGCACAAATCCAGCGCCTGCTAGCCGATCGGATGCTCGGCGAGGAATTAGCCTGCAAGGTGTACGGACATGCAAGGTGATTCGATTCGGGTAATGTTGTTGGTCATAGATGTTCTGGAAGAACTGAATATACCCTATGCAGTGGGCGGTTCACTTGCAAGCTCCGTGCACGGGATCATGCGCTCCACATAGGGGTGATCAAGGCGAAAGCAGGCCTGCTCGACCTGGAATATCTGCGTCACTGGGCGAAGGAGCTGGCAGTAAGAGATCTGCTCGAACGCGCTTTAGGGGAATAGCAATTGTCATTGGTTAAAAGGAGGGCGAGGTGGCGGGGCATCTCTACGCCAACTGGAGCGCAAGCGACCCCGACAGCGCGATCACGCTCTACCAGTATGCCATCGGCACGACGGCGGGCGGGGCAGAGGTGGTCAACTGGACGAACACGAGCGAGACGAGTTTTGACCGGGACGACCTGGGGTTGACCGCCGGGCAGGTGTACTACATATCGGTGCGGGCGCGCAACGAAGGCGGGCTGTGGAGCGGGCCAGGCACGCCGCCGGGGCTAACTGCCGGGTCGGGTGTGTGCATGACGAATAGCAAGGTCGTATACCTGCCGATGGTGGGGAGATAACAGCCTTCATTGCCCTGCCCCCGGCTGCGCCTCGCCAATTGCAACAGCAAGGTTTGCATAAACATCCACCAGGGCCCGATCGTGGGCGCCAAGCAGGATCGTGGTATCGCTGCGCAGGATGATCGCCGGACCTGGGATGCGGTCGCCGGGGTAGAGTGCTTCGCCGCGGTAGAAGGGAATATGCCAGGCGCCGTCCGGGAAGACGACGGGGCGCTCTGCCAGCAGTGCATGGGCGGGGTCGCCGCCCCGCGCCGCAATGCGCGGCAGGCTGGGCGGGGTGACGCGGCCTATCGCCCGCAGGCGCAGGTTGACAATCTCCACCGCTGCATCGGGATGATGGTAGCCGTAGGTTGCCTGGTGGGCGCGGTGAAAATCGCTCAAGGGCTGGGCAGCGTCGCCGTCATCACCCCCGGCGTAAGGGATCGAAAGCTCGTAGGATTGCCCGCGGTAGCGCATCTCCAGAAATGCCTGCAGGCAGATCTCTGCGGCTGAAAAGCCTTCCGCCTGCAGGTCGGCAAGCCCTTGCTGTTCGAGCGGAAGCAGGGCAGCAGCGATCTGCTTGCCCGTCGATTCGCCGGGGAGCATCACCGTGAGGGAATAATCTTTGACCACGTCGGCAGCCAGCATGCCAAAAGCCGAGAGGGTGGAAGCGAAAGGTGAGATGAGCAGGCGAGGGATGCCCAGGCGCCGGGCCAGATCGGCAGCATGCAACCCGCCCGCGCCGCCGAATGAGAACAGGGCGAACTCGCCGGGGTCGCGGCCGCGTTCTACAGAGATGAGACGCAGGGCGCGCTCCATGTGCGCATTGACCACTTCGACCACCCCCAACGCAGCCTGCTGCGGGCTGAGCTGGAGCTGCTCACCCAGGCGGGTGAGCGCAAACTGCGCTCGCCGGGGATCAAGCGGCATCTGCCCGCCGAGGAAATGCTCTGCCGCCAGGCGTCCAAGCACCAGGTTGGCATCGGTGACGGTGGGCAGGTCACCTCGCCCGTAGCAGGCTGGGCCCGGGTCTGCACCAGCGCTTTCTGGTCCCACGCGCAGCGCGCCACCCAGGTCCAGGCTGGCGATCGAGCCGCCCCCCGCACCAATCGTATGGATATCGAGCACCGGGATGGCAATCGGGCAGCCGCCGACAAGCGATTCGCTGGTCAGGGCAGGAGAGCCGTCGATGAGCGAGACATCGGTGGAGGTGCCGCCCATATCGAAAGTCAGGATGCGGGGAGAAATATCCTGAGCAAGGGCATCCTCCGCCAGCGCCTGCGCCGCGGATGCGAGCTGCAGCGCGCCAACCACCCCTCCCGCCGGACCGGAAAGGATACAGCGCACGCCGGCGCGCCTTGCCTCCCCCAGGCTGATCATGCCGCCGTTGGACTGCATGACGAGCAAGCGGTGAGGGGGATGCTCTGCACCCTTTTGATCGGGTGAAAGCGGCGAGAGGCCCTCTTCCAGGTGAGAAAGATAGCGGTCAAGGATCGGACTGACGTAGGCATTGACCACCGTGGTGCTGAGGCGCTCGTATTCCCGGTAGGTCGGGAGCACCTCGTGGGAGGCTGAGACAAAGTAGCCGCTGGCACGCAGGGATTGCGCCAGGGCGGCTTCATGGGCGGGGTGGATGAATGAAAAGAGCAGGCAGATTGCCACCGACTCCACGCCTGCTTCCTGCAGGATTGGCAGAAAATCTTCCAACTGTGTGGGGTTGAGGGCAGTGAGCACCTGCCCGCGATGGTCCACGCGCTCGTCAACTTCGAGGCGCAGATTGGCGGGGATGAGGGGCGGCGGTGGGTCAGCGCTCCAATCGTAGAGGCTGGGGCGATTCTGGCGCCCGATCTGCAGCAGATCCTTGAAGCCGCGGGTGGTGACCAGCGCGGTGCGCGCCCCTTTGCGCTCGAGAAGCGCGTTGGTGGCAACGGTGGAGCCGTGGATGATGACGGCTGGCATGTTGCCCAACACCTGGGTCAGCCCATCCAGCACC